>NZ_JBMDWE010000024.1:0-73350 GCF_053579655.1 Gelidibacter sp.
AATATTGACCGAGCCTGTGGAAATTCCGCAGGAATTTCCAAGTAGGCGAGAACTAAGCAATTATTTTTACACGGTGTTGAACGAATCCTCCCTACCGGTCGGAAGCCCTCCTGAAAAGTTCAGATCCAATGTCCTTTCGTAAATATAATAGATTTATTAATTTGTAGCTAAATATTAAATCTAATATCATGTTTAAAAAAAAGTAAAACCATTGCTGAGCGTGCTTTTGAGGAAGTAGCTGGTTTCAGCACACTTCAAAACAAATTGGAGCAGAGCTTTTCCATCAACGGCAAAGCGAAAAGCACCTTAAACAATTACCTCCGATGTTTGGCACATCTTGCCCTGCACTACAAGCAAAGCCCAGAAACGCTCTCGGTCGAGAACATTGAAGACTATCTTTACCATTGTCAAAAACTTCACAACACACCTTCCGAAAGCTTCTTCAAACACACCATTTTTGGGCTCAGGGCCGCCTACAAAGTCATGGGGATGGAGGCCAAGCGCGTGGCCTTGCCCCAGATCAAACGAGACTTAAAACTTCCAACAGTATTGAGCCAAGAAGAAGTCAGGCGGCTTTTAAAGGCGCCCAAGTATCTTAAACACCGTCTGATCATTGGGATGCTCTACGGCTGCGGACTTCGCAGCTACGAACTGTGCAACCTCAAACTGTCGGACATCGACTTTGATCGCAGAACGGTCTTTGTTCCCAAGAAAAAAGGGAAGATTGACCGCTATGTACCCTTGAGCAAATATTTATCGAGAGGGTTAAAGACGTATATAAAAACGGAAAATCCCCAACTCTATCTTTTCAACAGCCAGGTTACCAAAGATGGGGAATCGCGGGGGCTGACCACCAATGGCATCGGTTGGATAATCAAAGAAAACCGCAGCAAGATAGGCAGTTCCAAAAAGATAACCGCCCACACCTTACGCCACACCTATGCCACACATCTGTTGGAATATGGCGTTGATATTGTCAGTCTAAAGGAACTTTTGGGCCATGCGCATATCGAGATGACCCTGACCTATCTGCATGTGGCCAATCTGCCCAGTGGTTCGAAATTTTCGCCACTGGACAAGCTCTATGATTAATGCGTCCCAAACATACGGTTGCTGACATTTTAGAAATGGAACAGCTACAGCTCAAGAGTTTGAGCCTGACCTCGTGGCATTACCGTGCCCTGCAGGCCATAAGAAGGTGCCGAACCAAAGCTATGGGCGGACATATTGATAAATGCGATTGTTGCCACGCACTGCACATCAGCTATAACAGTTGCAGGAACAGACATTGCCCGACCTGTCAGGGGCACAAGCGCGAGGAGTGGATCAGGGCACGAAAGGACGAACTCTTGAACGTTCCCTATTTTCATGTGGTGTTTACACTTCCCAGCGAGTTTAATGGCTACGCTTTGAGCCATGGCAAAATAGTGTACGGCAGTCTGTTCAAAGCTGCTTGGCAGACCCTGCAGCAATTTGGGGACAATCCCAAGCACCTTGGTGGGAGAATGGGCATGATCGCGGTGCTGCATACTTGGGGCCAGAACATGAGTTTGCACCCGCACTTGCACTGCATTGTGCCAGGTGGTGGCTTGAGCAGATCGGGACAATGGAAAAAGGCTAAGAACAAGGGCAAATATTTGTTCAATGTAAAAGCTATGAGTCCAGTTTTTAGAGCAAAATATATCGCTGAGCTTAGAAAAAGTGGCTTAAAGATCCCTCAAAAAGTTTATAATGCGGTGTTCGGTAAAAAGTGGGTAGTTTATGCCAAAGAACCTTTTAGAAGTCCAAAATATGTGATCGAATATTTGGGCAGATATACCCATAAAATAGCCATTAGCAACCATCGGATTACTAATATTGATCTCGAAAACAGAAGTGTAACCTTTACAGCCAAAGATTATCGCCGTGCAGGAAAGAAAGTCCCCTTGACCTTGTCGAGCCAGGAGTTTATCAGACGCTTTGCACTGCATATTTTACCCAAGGGGTTTACCCGAATACGACATTATGGTATTTTGAGCAGCAGCTGGAAAAAGGAGAAATTGCCACAACTACAGGCAGAACTTGCTACGGTAAAGTTGGAGGCCATCAAAACAATACAGCCGCTTTTACACCGCCGATGTCCTGTCTGT
The DNA here is from genome assembly GCF_053579655.1 of Gelidibacter sp. Taxonomy (NCBI): domain Bacteria; kingdom Pseudomonadati; phylum Bacteroidota; class Flavobacteriia; order Flavobacteriales; family Flavobacteriaceae; genus Gelidibacter; species Gelidibacter sp. Next base: position 2,130 of record NZ_JBMDWE010000024.1, read on the forward strand.
AAAAAAGGGAGACTGCATACAATTTTGCTTTTTAATGACCGTGGGCCTCCCGAGAATTGGCGCGTTTTACAAAAAGATAGAAAATTGAATAAGAGCAGCTAAAAATTATTCTGCAAATGCAGACTGGCTCTGCTATGCCTTGACTTTAAAATTGAAAGATAAAAACCAGAGATCGTAAATTGAAACCACTTAAAAGCCACGGAGAATGTTATAAAATAATTGAAACCTATACATCTTGACCACACAAATACCAGCGTAACCTCCAAGTATCCTTTCCTCAACTTAACGTTTTACCCATAAGGCGGCAAATCAACCGGATTCGTCAACACAGGATTCAGCTCTGGCCTATCGGCGAGCCGAATCCTTAGTTATTGGCAACTGGCTTTTTTCCAGTTATTTGGTTTTTTTAATTTCTTCCAGCCATTACACCTCCATCTGTGTCCCAAATTGCTCCAGTAACCCAAGACGCTTTTTCCGAAAGTAGAAATAAAATACTGTTCGAGATGTCAGAAGGTGCTCCATTTCTTCCAATTGGATGAAATCCATTAAAACCCTCTAATGCTTTTTCAGCTTGTTCTTTCCCTCCAAAGACTCCGTGATAAACAGGTGTATTTACTACAGCTGGGGAAACTGCATTAACTCTGATATTATCATATGCTAATTCCATAGCTAAGTGTTGAGTTAAAGAATGTAAACCTGCTTTTTGCATAGAATAAGCAGAAGATGGTGTAGCTTTTACAGCTTGCTTTGCCCACATAGAACCTACATTTACTATAGAACCTCCATTTGTATTTTTCATTTTATTTGCTACACTTTGAGTTATGAAAAAGAAACCTCTATTTAAATCTAAATACGAATTATAATCTTCCATTGTGTGTTCCAGAAATGGTTTTGGCCCAAAAATACCAGATGCATTGACCAAATAATCTATATTATCTAATGATTCAATTTCCGCAATCAATGATTTTACTTCTTCGGTATTAGAAATGTTTACTTTATGTTTTATCAAGTTAGGCATATCAGTTACTTTTTCCACATTTCTACCAACAATATGAACTATAGCTCCATTTTCTAATAAAGCATTTGCTGTTGCACTTCCAATCCCACTTGTACCTCCAATTACTAAGGCTACTTTGTTTTTAAATTCTTCCATTTTTATTTGTTTTAATCACTATACTATTTATAGTTGCAAAACTAAGTATAGTTTTATACTTTTGCAATAACGGTCAAAAAGGATAGTTTAACTTTTATCTGAATTATGTATAAATTTAAAGGAAGAGAATACCCTTGTTGTACAAGTTTAACAATGGGAATAATAGGTGGGAAATGGAAAACAGTAATTTTATTCCATTTGTTAAGTGGAAAGTTACGTTATAATGAGTTAAGAAAGGAAATGCCAACAGTAACTGAAAGAACTTTGAGTTTACAGTTGAAGACATTGGAAGAAGACGGAATAATTAAAAGAGAGGTTTTTACTTCAAAGCCTCCGTTAAAAGTAGAGTACTCCTTGACCGATTTTGGTAAAACTTTAATCCCGTTAGTGAAATCGATTGCTGATTGGGGTAATTTAGTGGTCAAGGATTATTCTTAGTTGATGTTCGCTTTAGCTTGTTGCCAACGTTTATGCGTAAGAATAGTTGCGTGGGTTAAACACCTAAAATAGTAAAAATTGACCGAGCTTGTGGAAATTCCGCAGGAATTTCCAAGTAGGCGAGAACTAAGCAATTATTTTTACACGGTGTTGAACGAATCCTCCCTACCGGTCGGAAGCCCTCCTGAAAAGTTCAGATCCAATGTCCTTTCGTAAATATAATAGATTTATTAATTTGTAGCTAAATATTAAATCTAATATCATGTTTAAAAAAAAGTAAAACCATTGCTGAGCGTGCTTTTGAGGAAGTAGCTGGTTTCAGCACACTTCAAAACAAATTGGAGCAGAGCTTTTCCATCAACGGCAAAGCGAAAAGCACCTTAAACAATTACCTCCGATGTTTGGCACATCTTGCCCTGCACTACAAGCAAAGCCCAGAAACGCTCTCGGTCGAGAACATTGAAGACTATCTTTACCATTGTCAAAAACTTCACAACACACCTTCCGAAAGCTTCTTCAAACACACCATTTTTGGGCTCAGGGCCGCCTACAAAGTCATGGGGATGGAGGCCAAGCGCGTGGCCTTGCCCCAGATCAAACGAGACTTAAAACTTCCAACAGTATTGAGCCAAGAAGAAGTCAGGCGGCTTTTAAAGGCGCCCAAGTATCTTAAACACCGTCTGATCATTGGGATGCTCTACGGCTGCGGACTTCGCAGCTACGAACTGTGCAACCTCAAACTGTCGGACATCGACTTTGATCGCAGAACGGTCTTTGTTCCCAAGAAAAAAGGGAAGATTGACCGCTATGTACCCTTGAGCAAATATTTATCGAGAGGGTTAAAGACGTATATAAAAACGGAAAATCCCCAACTCTATCTTTTCAACAGCCAGGTTACCAAAGATGGGGAATCGCGGGGGCTGACCACCAATGGCATCGGTTGGATAATCAAAGAAAACCGCAGCAAGATAGGCAGTTCCAAAAAGATAACCGCCCACACCTTACGCCACACCTATGCCACACATCTGTTGGAATATGGCGTTGATATTGTCAGTCTAAAGGAACTTTTGGGCCATGCGCATATCGAGATGACCCTGACCTATCTGCATGTGGCCAATCTGCCCAGTGGTTCGAAATTTTCGCCACTGGACAAGCTCTATGATTAATGCGTCCCAAACATACGGTTGCTGACATTTTAGAAATGGAACAGCTACAGCTCAAGAGTTTGAGCCTGACCTCGTGGCATTACCGTGCCCTGCAGGCCATAAGAAGGTGCCGAACCAAAGCTATGGGCGGACATATTGATAAATGCGATTGTTGCCACGCACTGCACATCAGCTATAACAGTTGCAGGAACAGACATTGCCCGACCTGTCAGGGGCACAAGCGCGAGGAGTGGATCAGGGCACGAAAGGACGAACTCTTGAACGTTCCCTATTTTCATGTGGTGTTTACACTTCCCAGCGAGTTTAATGGCTACGCTTTGAGCCATGGCAAAATAGTGTACGGCAGTCTGTTCAAAGCTGCTTGGCAGACCCTGCAGCAATTTGGGGACAATCCCAAGCACCTTGGTGGGAGAATGGGCATGATCGCGGTGCTGCATACTTGGGGCCAGAACATGAGTTTGCACCCGCACTTGCACTGCATTGTGCCAGGTGGTGGCTTGAGCAGATCGGGACAATGGAAAAAGGCTAAGAACAAGGGCAAATATTTGTTCAATGTAAAAGCTATGAGTCCAGTTTTTAGAGCAAAATATATCGCTGAGCTTAGAAAAAGTGGCTTAAAGATCCCTCAAAAAGTTTATAATGCGGTGTTCGGTAAAAAGTGGGTAGTTTATGCCAAAGAACCTTTTAGAAGTCCAAAATATGTGATCGAATATTTGGGCAGATATACCCATAAAATAGCCATTAGCAACCATCGGATTACTAATATTGATCTCGAAAACAGAAGTGTAACCTTTACAGCCAAAGATTATCGCCGTGCAGGAAAGAAAGTCCCCTTGACCTTGTCGAGCCAGGAGTTTATCAGACGCTTTGCACTGCATATTTTACCCAAGGGGTTTACCCGAATACGACATTATGGTATTTTGAGCAGCAGCTGGAAAAAGGAGAAATTGCCACAACTACAGGCAGAACTTGCTACGGTAAAGTTGGAGGCCATCAAAACAATACAGCCGCTTTTACACCGCCGATGTCCTGTCTGTAAAAAAGGGAGACTGCATACAATTTTGCTTTTTAATGACCGTGGGCCTCCCGAGAATTGGCGCGTTTTACAAAAAGATAGAAAATTGAATAAGAGCAGCTAAAAATTATTCTGCAAATGCAGACTGGCTCTGCTATGCCTTGACTTTAAAATTGAAAGATAAAAACCAGAGATCGTAAATTGAAACCACTTAAAAGCCACGGAGAATGTTATAAAATAATTGAAACCTATACATCTTGACCACACAAATACCAGCGTAACCTCCAAGTATCCTTTCCTCAACTTAACGTTTTACCCATAAGGCGGCAAATCAACCGGATTCGTCAACACAGGATTCAGCTCTGGCCTATCGGCGAGCCGAATCCTTAGTTATTGTAGCACGTTTTTTTATATATTGTATAATATTAGAACTATTAACAGTATAAATGCAAATCCCACAAAAAAAGCAAATTTATGATGCGTGTAATCTTTGATTTTTTTCTTTTTAAAACCAGAAAAGCACCAAATCAAGAATCCTCCAACTATACTAATTCCAATATGATGCATAAATAATTATAATTTTTTGTTCCTTTCAAATGTCAAAATTGAAATAAGCCCACCAATTCCTAAATTTAAAAATAGTTGCCAAAATTCAGCGAATATTAAACTGAAAAGAAATAATGTCAGAGTTATGGTCGACAACAATACGATCCGAATATTTTTGATTAACAGATTTTTAATTTTGAAAAGTGTAGTGTTTTTTTTAGATATTCTATTTAGTAAAATAAATTCTCGTTGATTCTTTCTACGTAAATCTCTTTTTTCAGTCCGTTGGCTGTTTACGAATATTTGTACTCCTTTATCACTAATTTTATAGTTATCCACTAATGTCCATCCAATTGAGTTTGTTCCAAAATCTAGTCCTAAATATTTACTCATAGTTTGGTTTTTTTAATGTGCTACAACGTTTCGTGTATGAGCAGTGGCGTGGTACGTCATGGACAATTATAAACAGGTGCTTGCCTGAGGAAAATCCTGCGGATTTTCCAAGTAGGCGAGGACAAGCCATTGCTTATACACATTGTTGTGGTGTCGTTTTTAATATTCGTATAAAATGTTTTCGTCGGAATTTATAATGTTTAACTGAACTTTATTTCCATCAACTTTTAAATTTGAAATGTCAAACGTCAATTCTTTTGTAATATATGCTTCGCATAATTCTTCATTTTTTAATGACAATCTTAAATTCCTTTGAGGTGGATTTGATTCCATAATATCTCCAGAATCGATTAGTTTTAATTCCCACGTATTTCCATCACAACCTCCAGAACTAAAATTAATTTTCAGACAATTGTCATTTATTGTTAAATTATTAATTTCTAATTGGTCAGCAGGCGCGTTCGAATATTGTTCCGCACTTATTATAGTTCCAAAATCACAGTTGTTTTGATTTCCGTTATCGTCATCACTTGAACAGCCAAAAAATGCTATTCCGATTAATATTAAGATTAGTGCTCTTCTCATTTTAATAAATTTTATTTTTATTGTAGATTAAGATTTTATCGAATGGTTGCTCAAATGCACCACAACGTTTATGCGTAAGAATAGTTGCGTGGGATAAATACCTAAAATAGTAAAAATTGACCGAGCCTGTGGAAATTCCGCAGGAATTTCCAAGTAGGCGAGAACTAGCAATTATTTTTACGCGGTGTTGGCAAATCGTTTTTTATTTACTTATTTTTTTGAATGATAAAATCAAAAGGTTTTCATCGTCGATTTTTTTTGTGCTTACAAATAACAGAATTCCATATTCCTCTATCAAATCGGAAACAGCGAACATACCATTCGTTTCTTCTTTTACTATAATTGTTCCGTTTTCCATTGTTCTTACATACTCAAAATCGATAAATCCAATTGAGTTATTTTTGTCTGCATATTGTATATCATAACTTTTGAAAAATTTATCATAAATTATTTTTTCTACAATTCCTTGAGGTGTTTCGTAAACCATTTTACCGGTTTTTTGATTTTGTACTCCATAGTAAAACTCTCCTGAATTCCAAGTAATTTTATTGTTCTCTTGTGCATTTACTGCAATAGTAAATAATGTCAATATTGTTAAAAGTATATTTTTCATTAACAGTTTTTTTTACTTAATGATTGAATTCGGGTTAGGTTTGTCAAATGTTTGCCAACATGTGTATATATGTCATCAGCTAGGTAGGAGTGACGTATATATACCCTATGTCGGTGTTTGTTTTGGTTGATCCTTACCAAATGTAGCTGATTCATACAAGGAATCCAAGGGGCTTTTTAAAGTTTTGTTGTTTATTCCTACAACACGAGTGTAAACTTCTGTGGTTTTTGTGCTGGAGTGGCCCAAAGAACTCTGAATATAACGAATGTTTACGCCCTGTTCCATGAGATGCGTGGCATAACTATGACGCAACGTATGAGGCGTACTCCAAGGGTTGCTGTTGGTGCCCTTTACTGATTTCCGATAAATGCGCTGTATGCTTTGCGAAGTGTATTGGCCACCATCTTGCCCCTCAAAAAGCCAATAACTAGGCTTGTGCTCAAGATAGTATTCTCGCAAAATTTTTAGCAGAAATGGACTTAAGGTCGTATGTCTGTCCTTTTTGCCCTTTGAGTCTTTAATAAAAAGATAGCCATCATGGCTACGCACGTCCGCCACCCGTAAGCGCACCACTTCACCCACACGCAGGCCAGCACCATAGAGCGTATGAAGGATAGCTTTATGCTTTATATTAGTGGGATAGTTTATAATGGCGAGGACTTCATCCTTGCTTAATACATCCGGTAAATCCTTACTCTTTGTGGGTCGAGTGATATTGTAATACTCTCGAGGTAAGCCTAAAGTATGCTCATAATAACATTTTATGGCATTGATCAACTGGTTTTGCTTCTGCTCAGTGATCTTATATTTTCGCAACAGGTAATACAGAAAACCTTCTATCTGTTCCTTCGTTATGTCTCGATAGGCAACCGATCCAAAATACTGAAAAAATTGAATTAGATTGCTTTGGTAATTGCGGATCGTAGCTTGACTAAAGCCTTTAAGGATCATTTTCTGATGATTACGGTCCAGCTCAGACTGTATGCCTTCTGTAATATTAGCCTTTGGAATGACAGTGGGGGCCTCAGTGTTCTGTTTGACTAGTTTATCGCCAAAGAGAGTTTCGAGATGTTTTATGTTTACTGGAGTATTGACGATGCTCCACAACTTCTGATTGAAATGATAAAAAGTTCCATTGAGAGCTTTGAATGTCTCCCTTTCCGCAGCCATTTCATAGGGAATTCTTAGCTTGATACGACCCGCATTAGCTTGGGGGAGATAAATAATAATATGTGTTTTATCCTTCCATTCCATGATCTTCATTTTAGGGATGTATCCAAATTTAAAGTAAATAGGTAACTTAATCCGGTCTTTAACGATAATAAGTGTGGTTATCCGTTAGGAACGAATGCTTATATTTGATTGTAAAACAAAGCTTTGTATGGTTCAAGAATGTAAAGTTTGTGCAAAAACAATTAAAGGGCGATCGGATAAAATTTTCTGCTCTATACATTGTAAAAATGTGTATCACAAAAAGCTACGCTATGCCTCTAAGGTGGCTGCTATAGAAATCAATGGTTATCTCAAACGTAATTATGCCATTCTTTTGGAAGTGCTGGGAAATAATAAAACGCAGATTAAAGTTTACAGGAATCTGGTGGAAAAGAAAGGCTTTCGCTTTAAATATCATACCCATTTTCATGTTAATTCAAAAGGTAAAACATTATTTTATATATATGACATCGCTTGGATGGAATTTTCGGACGATGAAATTTTGGTCGTGCGTAGGATTTGATTCGTTTTATACAAAGTGAAAAAAAAGAATCATGATTTATTTATTTCTTAAAATATTTAGGCTAAATAGGATTTGAAACTTCTTCCATATTTGAATATTTTGACAACTTATCTTTAAGCATATTCATGTCATCACTTACCTTCTTATCTATTATTTTGGCATAATGCTGGGTGGTTTTTATCGATTTATGTCCTAACATTTTACTAACAGATTCTATTGGCACTCCATTGGTTAATGTAACAGTTGTTGCAAATGTATGTCGAGCTAAATGGAAAGTGAGATTTTTGTTGATGTGACACAAATCCGAAATTTCTTTTAAATAAGCATTCATTTTTTGATTGCTCAATACAGGAAGTAGAAATTCGGTCCCTAAAAGATCACTACTATCAGCATATTTTTGAATTATGGCAAGAGGAATTGATAAAAGCGGGATATTGCTTCTAGTATCCGTTTTACTTCTGTTGATTTTTATCCATTGTTCACCCGTAATCCCGAAAACGAGATTGTTTTTAGAGAGCTTTTTAACATCAGCATAGGCCAAGCCCGTAAAACAGCAAAAAATAAAAATATCCTTAACCTGTTCCAAGCGAGAAATGCTGAATTCTTTATCAACGAGTTTCTGAAGTTCTTTTTCAGTTAGGAATTCGCGGTCAACAATTTTTAGTTTCGCTTTCCAATGGATAAAAGGATCTTTGCTGATCCAATCGTTGGCATATGCAATTCTAATAATCTTCTTAAAATTAGTAATGTATTTAATAGCGGAGTTATGGGCGCAGTTTCGAGTAGTCTTGAGATAATACTCAAAACCAGTGATAAATTGATGGTCAACTTCTTTAACGGAAATGTCTTTTACATTATATTCTTGCACAATATAATCTTCTACATGTTTTTTGGCAGTCTTATAACGTTCCAATGTCCCGGGTGCAAAATCCTTACCAACTAACTGCTCAACTTTATCGTTATGATCTTGGAATATCTGTAGAACCATTTTATCTTTTTTACCCTTGCCGAGATAAGCATTTTTAATTTTTTCTGAGGTAACCAAAGCGTCACTTTCAGACATATGTTCCTGAATCTTATGAAGTTTGGTTTCTATAGCAGCTAAATATCTATTCAGTTCTCTTGAATCATTTGAAGAACCTTTTGCTTTACCTGCTTCTGAATTCCATTTATCTAGCGATAATTTCCGCCTAATACTGAATTCACTTCGTTTCCCATTAACCGTGATCCGTGCGTAAATAGGGGCGTTTCCGTCTTTATCTATATCGTTTCCCCTTGGATAAAACAGAATGGAAAATGTAAATAACATAGGTGCGTAGTTTTTAATGAGTTTAAATGTACAAAATTTAAATTAAAAAAAACCTATTTTCGCTCAGTAACAATAACAATAACAGTGAATTACAGGTCATTCGGTGCGTAAATTTTAAACTAAAAAATACGCACCGAATCCCGCTCCTTTTATTTGATATTATATGGTTTTAAATGATATTAGTGAAAATGCAAAAAGCCGATAAACATAGTGTTTATCGGCTTTTGATGAGATTTGGTGATCTCTCAGCGGAGAAAGAGGGATTCGAACCCCCGGAGGTATGACCCTCAACAGTTTTCAAGACTGCCGCATTCGACCGCTCTGCCATTTCTCCAAGCGTCTCATCAGGTATGCCCTGAATGCGGGTGCAAATATAGAAACCTTTTTCAATTCTGTCAAATAAAATGTCACTTTTTTATTAAATTAATTTAAGCATTGAATTAATTTATGGAAATGTCCTGAAATTGCCATTCGCATCCCTTATTTTTGCTAGGATTACAAATTGGTACCCATGAGCATTATAGAAAGTTTAAAATGGCGTTACGCCACCAAAAAGTTTGATCCCTCTAAGAATCTTTCCGCTGAAAAGCTGCACATCCTTAAGGAGGCCTTTAACTTAACGGCAACTTCATTTGGCTTGCAAACCATTTCTTTGGTTATTATTGAGAATAAAACCTTACGAAACCAATTATTGGAAGCCGCATATAATCAGCGTCAAGTAGTGGATGCATCCCATTTATTGATTTTTTGTATTAATGACACCATTAATGAAGAACATGTGGATGATTTGTATGATAACATTATTCATTTAAGACAAACTCCAGAAACTATTTTGGAGCCTTACCGAAACGATCTGAAGTTGATGATGCAAAACATGTCGCAGGAAGAACAACAGGAGTGGTCCATCAAACAGGTTTATATTGCCATTGGTAACCTCATGACGGTCTGTGCGGTGGAGCGTATAGATTCGTGTCCGATGGAGGGTTTTGATAGAACGCAATTTGATGCTATTTTAAATCTCAAGGACAAAGGACTTAAATCTGTTTTGTTATTGCCAGTAGGGTATAGAGCAGAAGATGATATGTTTTCAGGATTTAAAAAAGTGCGAAAAAAGTTGCATGATGCAGTTTTGGAAATCTAAAACTTAATTGCTTTTGACTCCAGTTTTATAAATGTTAAATTTGTTTTTATTTAAAAATTTCGATTGATATGCCAGGATTTGAATTATTTGGAAGTGCCGAACGTAAAGAGGTCAATGATGTATTGGATAGCGGCGTGTTGATGCGTTATGGCTTTGATGGCATGCGCAACGGCCACTGGAAGGCCAAAGAACTCGAGGTTGAATTACAATCGGCCTTCAAAGCCAATCATGTGCAATTGGTGTCCAGCGGAACGGCGGCAGTTTCTGTAGCCCTAGCTGCGGCAGGAATTGGCGCAGGAGACGAAGTTATTATGCCGTCCTTTACATTTGTGGCAAGTTTTGAAGCCATTATGATGATGGGTGCAACACCAGTTTTAGTGGATATCGATGATACTTTGACCTTAGACCCTAAGGCGGTTGAGAATGCGATTTCGTCTAAAACAAAAGCCATTATGATCGTGCATATGTGCGGTAGTATGGGCGATATAGATGCGCTACAAGCCATTTGTGATGTTCATAACCTAATTCTTATTGAAGATGCCTGCCAAGCCATTGGTGCCACCTATAAAGGACAGCCTTTGGGAAGTATTGGTCATTTGGGCTGTTTTTCATTTGATTTTGTAAAAACAATTACTTGTGGCGAAGGTGGAGCCGTGGTAACTAATAATGAGCAATACTATATTAATTCAGATCATTATTCTGATCATGGTCATGACCATCAAGGCACTGATAGGGGCGCAGAAGGTCATCCATTTATGGGCTATAATTTTAGAATTTCAGAACTGCATGCCGCGGTGGGATTAGCACAGGTACGGCGCTTACCAGATTTTTTGGCCATTCAAAAGAAGAATTTCAATGTACTTAGAAACGCTCTGTCCGTAATTCCTGAAGTTACGTTTAGAACCGTTCCTGAAGGCGGAGAAGAAAACTACGGATTTTTAAACTTTTTCCTTCCAGATTTGGAAACTTCCAGAAAAGCTTCCCAAAACTTGAAAGCTGCCGGTGTTGACGGTTGTTTTCACTACTTTGACAATAATTGGCATTATGTCCGAAAGTGGGATCATTTAAAAGATGTAAAGAGCTTATTTCCGATTTCTGCAGAAGTGAAAGCAGGATTAAAATATCTACAAACCAAAACCTTTGAGCAGTCCGATCATTATATCGGACGAAATATCTCGTGCCTGATCAAATTGTCCTGGACAAAAGAAGAAGTCAAAGCACGCGCTTTAAAGATGGTGGAAGCTATCAAGATGAGTTTGTAGTGGATTAAGGTTTTGTTGAAAAATCTATTTTATAATTACGTCCCCATAGTATTAAACATAAAAAAGGATTCAGAACTAACAGGGTTCTGAATCCTTTTTATATTTAGTTAAGATTTGCTACTGTCCTCTACAAACTATTTTCTACCCTCTAAAAGCGGTCTTGATTCTAGCTTCTAAAAGCGAAGCGGTCTTAATTCTATGTCAACAATTAATAACTCACATAATCCACAATCTCCAAACCATAGCCAATAATCCCGACACGTTTGGTGTGTTCGCTATTGGACATCAACAATAATTTGTGAATGTTAAGGTCGTGCAGAATTTGTGCGCCAATACCAAAATCTCTGTTGTCCATAGCAATGCTTGGTGCTTTGATGACATCAGTATGATTCTGTTCTTGTTTTAATGTTTTTAATCTATTCAATAAATCGGTAGATTGATTTTGCTGATTGATAAAAAGGATGGCGCCCTTGCCGTCATCATTGATCAACTTGAACATATCGTCCAATTTTTTATCGGCGTTATTGGTCAAAGTACCTAGAATATCATTATTAACCAAGGTAGAGTTCACTCTGGTCAAAACAGGCTCATTCGTTTTCCAAGCACCTTTAGTCAGTGCAATATGAACTTGGTCATTAGTGGTTTGTTGATAGGCTCTCAATCTGAATTTGCCAAAACGGGTCACAATTTCGAAATCTTCTTTCTTTTCAATTAAAGAGTCGTGCTGCATTCTATAAGCCACCAAATCTTCTATAGAAACAATTTTCACGTCAAATTTCTTTGCAACCTTCATAAGTTCCGGTAAGCGTGCCATGGTGCCATCATCATTCATGATTTCCACAATCACACCTGCTGGTTGTAAGCCTGCTAAACGTGCAAAATCAATCGCAGCTTCCGTATGTCCTGTTCGTCTTAACACGCCACCTTCTTTAGCAACTAAAGGAAAAATATGTCCAGGTCGTCCTAAATCAAAAGCTTTGGTATCGGGATCAATCAGGGCTTTTACGGTTTTAGCGCGGTCACTAGCTGAAATTCCAGTCGTCACTCCATTCCCACGTAAATCCACCGATACCGTAAAAGCGGTCTCCATCGGATCGGTGTTATTATGCACCATTGGATGTAAGTCCAATTCTTTACAACGTTTTTCGGTAAGTGGCGTGCAAATCAATCCGCGGCCATGGGTGGCCATAAAATTGATCATTTCTGGCGTGACCATTTCTGCGGCAGCTAAAAAATCGCCTTCATTTTCTCTATCGGCATCATCAACAACAATAATTACTTTTCCATTTTTGATATCCTCAATGGCCTCTTCAATAGTATGTAATTTTATGGCTGATGTTATCGTACTTGTTGTCATTTTTGTTGAAATTTTATGCAAAGATATGCCTTATTTTACATTTAGGATACAACTTTTGTCCAAGTCTTCCTTGATTTTGTTCTTAAGTAAAAAATGGGAAACCCCGTAAAAAGGCAAGCCAATAAGCATAAGATACGGGTTCATGGGTTTGGTCTTGAAACTAAGATTTTTGTAGAATTTATTTGCACTCAACCAAGTGACGACATAATAAAGTGCATAAACCAAAAGGGAAATAATGCTTAAGTCGATTGCTGCCGAAGCTATTTCTAAAAACTTGTTATTTTTTAGAATAAAATATAAGATGAGCAAGATGACACCGACATTATAAAAGATATACGCAAATTTTGAATAGTCGATCGCATCATCAGCTTCTTTCTTCGAAGCAATAAAGCTATCAACAATTTGAACCCCTTGTTTTTTAAGGTCTTCAATGGTTTGATTGCGTTTTAGCAATTGATTTAAAGCGAATGGTTTGACACTCTTATCAAAATTAAGCTCTTCATGATTTTTAAGGATATTGATCAGCTTGTCATTATTATAATCATTTAAAAAACTATATTGAATCAATTCACCGTCCACCATGACCGAGTTTTTAGGTCGGAGATTTAGGAATTTCTTGATCGGGTTAAGGTAGCTGTCAAAATCAAAGAGTCCTTTGTCATTGGTAGCGCGGCTTGTGAGATAGACGCCTAATGGGAGCATGATCAATGTAGAAAGCCAAGTGGCTAAAATCGGATTGAAAGTACCATCTTCCGCACTGTTTTTAGCAAAGATTCCTATAAAGTGATAGGTCAGGAATAATAGGATGGCCACCACCAATGGCAATCCAATACCGCCTTTTCTAATCAATGCCCCTAAAGGCGCACCCACAAAAAAGAGGATAAAACATGCAAACCCCAACACATACTTTTCATGGAGCGCCATCAAATGCTTGTTCAGCACTTTGTCTGAAATGTTCATGAATTGATCTTTCGTGGTTATAATTTGGGTGGTACTGGTAACCGTGTTTAACGCCAGGTTCACGATTTGCAATTTGCTTTTATTTTCAAAAAGATCGAGAATGTTGCCCTTAAAAATGCTGTCCGTTTCCACCGTTAGATTGGCATTCAGAGTATTAATTGAGGTTCTGCCATATAAGGTTTCTGCAAGCTCCTTATGTTCACTGGATTTTTTATGTTGAAGACTATCAATGGTGTAATTGAGGCCTCCTACATCCAGCATATTATATCTATTGGTATAGCTTTTCTCGTCCAGATCCACATCGTTCAACGCTGCCAAATCCACATTCATGGTGTAGGTGTCAAAATAACTCTTGACCGCTGGTTTTTTTTGAATTTCCTTCGGGTCTTTGCTGTGAATTTCTTCGTAATAATTCCCATTAAATAAAACCAGTTGCAAAATGTTAGAATTGGGATTACTGATGAGTTCTCCTGAATCGGCCAAAATCACTGTATAATTGCCCGGTCGGTTGTTGTTTTGTTGGTGCATGACCACCTTAGATAAATATTGACCACGATCGCCACTTTTTTTATCGACCTTGATATTGAAATTGCCAATTTCATTAAACTGCCCTTCGGCAATGGCCATTTGTGGTTTGAGCTTAGCAATGTTTTTTCGAAGATTGTAGGCATTATATTCCGCCCAAGGAATCACATTATTTGCAAATAAGAAGGTGGTTACGGAAAGTAATACGATAAAAACACTCAAACCTCGCATGGCACGTTGCAATGAAATACCAGTAGATTTCATCGCGGCGAACTCATAGTTTTCGGCAAACGCTCCAAAAACCATGATGGAGGCCAATAAAATGGTCAGCGGTAAAATTAAAGGGATAAGGGTGGGCGTGATGTACAATAAGAATTTGAGAATTGTATCCATATCCAAATCCTTTCCGGCCAATTCAGAAATATATAACCAAACGGCCTGTAAAACAAAAATGAGCATGAGTATAACAAACACGCTCAAAAAAGTTTTTAAGTAGGTCTGAAGTATGTACCTATCCAGTATTTTCATAAAATGATGCCTATCTAATCGAGCTTATTGATGTAATAGCCCTTGTATTTATTAGCATCAAAAGTAAATAAGGTTTTTGAAATAGGCTCATTAGTTTTAAAACTATTTACAGTTAAGGTGGTTTGTGTGCCATTCTTACCGACTTCTATAAGATTGTAGATGTGTTTGGTTTGGGCATCAATTCCTAACAACACTTGCTTGATTTCAGAATTGCTATCAATGGGAGTTAATTTTACATACTGAATTTTTCGTCCACTGATATTTTGAACGATATCCATGGCATAGTTGTAGCCTTGTTTGTAAAACGATAACATCTTACTTGGTGTAATCGTGTTTTCGTCTTCCGTGTTATTTTTTGAGATTGTGACCTCTTCGTCCTCAGGACTGATGGTGTAAAGTGTTTTTCCGTCGTAAATACGAGTTACCCCGAGAATGTTTAAAAGGTATTTTTCACCTTCAATGACTACATCACCACGAGTTTCTTGATTAATATTTTCGCTTGCGTTTCTAAGGACGTATTTAAAATCAATGCTAATGTTATTATAACTTACAACCTTAGCATTGACCTCATTCAATAAGGTCTTCGCTTTTTGTGCATCTTGTGCAAAAGTTGAAAACGATATTAAAACAATGGCAAATACAAGTAATTTTTTCATTATTAAGGGTTTTTTGATGCTTTTATAGAATTTCTATTATATTAAATTTCATTTGCTAAAAGTTGATCCAAAGATGCAAGATCGGGAACCAATACTTGGCGTGCCTTACTGCCTTCAAAATGGCCAACAATGCCAGCAGCTTCCAATTGATCAATCAATCGACCGGCTCTGTTATATCCTAGTTTTAACTTACGTTGCAATAAAGAAGCTGAACCTTGCTGCGCAGTGACAATTACTTCAGCAGCCTCTCGGAACAGTTTATCTCTGTCGGATATGTCTACATCAAGACTTATGCCACTTTCCTCTCCAACATATTCGGGTAAAAGATAGGCATCTGGATAGGCTTTTTGGCCGCCAATAAAATCTGTGACCAATTCAACTTCTGGGGTATCTACAAAAGCACATTGAATCCTGGTCAATTCATTTCCTTGAGTGAAAAGCATATCTCCACGACCAATCAATTGGTCCGCGCCCGAACTGTCCAAAATAGTCCTGGAATCAATCTTAGAAGTCACCCTAAACGCAATTCTAGCAGGGAAATTCGCTTTAATAATACCTGTGATAACATTCACTGAAGGTCGTTGTGTGGCAACAATCAAATGAATTCCAATCGCACGGGCCAATTGTGCCAAACGGGCAATAGGTGTTTCCACTTCCTTACCAGCCGTCATAATTAAATCGGCAAACTCATCCACCACTAAAACGATATACGGTAAAAATTGATGTCCTTCCTCAGGGTTTAATTTACGTTCCTTGAACTTATCATTATATTCCTTGATGTTGCGGCAAAAAGCATTTTTCAACATCTCATAACGATTGTCCATCTCAATACACAAGGAATTCAAGGTGTTGATGACCTTTGTGTTATCTGTGATTATGGCCTCTTCGCTATCGGGTAATTTCGCTAAATAATGACGCTCAATCTTATTGAATAAGGTCAGCTCCACTTTTTTAGGATCCACCAATACAAATTTTACTTCTGCCGGATGTTTTTTGTAGAGTAAAGAAGTTAGAACCGCATTTAAACCCACTGATTTTCCTTGACCAGTAGCTCCAGCCATCAGTAAATGGGGCATTTTAGCCAAATCGACCACAAAGGTTTCGTTGCTGATGGTCTTGCCAAAAGCAATCGGCAATTCCATTTCCGATTTCTGGAATTTCTGAGATGCAATAACCGAACGCATCGATACAATGGTCGAGTTTTTATTGGGTACCTCAATACCGATCGTTCCCTTACCAGGAATTGGTGCGATAATTCGGATCCCTAAAGCAGCCAATGATAAGGCGATATCGTCTTCTAGATTCTTGATTTTTGAGATGCGGACGCCGGCATTGGGAACAATTTCATATAAGGTAACGGTCGGACCGATGGTCGCTTTAATATTGGTAATGCCGATACTGTAGTTGTTAAGGGTGTCAACAATACGGTTTTTGTTTTCTTCAAGCTCATCTTGATCGATGGTAATCCCTTCAGAATCGTATTTTTTTAAAAGATCCAAAGGTGGGAACTGGTATTTGCTCAATTCCAACGTCGGGTCAAATTTTCCATACTCGGCCACTAATCGATCAGATAAGTTATTCTTTTCTGTGGCTTCTTCTGCGATATGCTCCACTTGCATCGTCAATTCATCTTCATCATCCTCCATTTCTTGCTTTTGTTGAGGCACCTCAATACGAAGTTGCGGAGTTTCAATTTTAGGTTCGGGTTTTGGCTTTACAACCGCCGCTACCACGGATTCTACTTTAGCAGGCTTTAAATCGAAAGCCGCTTTTATCGCCTCAGCTTCAGCGCTCAAATCATTATCTATAAGCGCATAAGATTCTGAGGTGTTGGTATCACTTTCAAAATTTTCTTTCATGTCATTTTTAGCCGATTTGAAAACCTTGACTATCATTTCGCCAGTGACTTCAAAGCGGATGGCCGCATAAATAATCAGTCCGAAAAGGAGTAGGAGCGCGGTACCAATAATGCCGATATAATCTTGGAAAAACGAGTTCATTTCAAAACCGATAATTCCACCAAGAGCGTCATATTTATGAGAAAAGAATCCGAAGAAAATAGACAGCCAAATAGCAATGAGCGTTCCCCAAATCCAATGGCTTCTCAGTTTTGCTTTATTGATGTTTAAGGAAACGTAAATTCCGGAAATGAAAATTAATCCAGCAAAAATAAATGCTGACACCCCAAAACCATTCATAATAAAAAAGTGGCTTACCCAGGCGCCCAATTTATTGAGCCAATTTTCGGCCACCACGTCACGAGTGCCAATTTCAGTAAGTGTGCTTTGATCTGCATTTCCTGTAAAAAAGAATGAAAGAAAGGCAATAAACAACAAAGCACCAAGAATTACCAACAAGCTACCAAAAATGAGTTTTTGCTGATTTGATAATTTGATCCCGAAGTTTCGGTACGTTTTTTTGGTTTTAGGTGTTGTAGTACTGCTTTTAGCTTTGGTTTTCTTCTTCGCCATGTGAACCTTCCGTGACCACGGAAATCTATTTTTTATAAAATTGTATTACTGAAATAAGCTAGGTTTATCTGTTTTCTTAAGGAAACAAAAATACAAATTACTAACGTTAATCCTAACCGAATTAGTATTAAAAAAGCTTTGGATAATAAATGACTGCCGCTACAATAATTGCAGAAATTGCCGCGATAAAAACGGCACCTGCTGCCACGTCTTTAATATGACCAATACTGGCGTGATGGTCTGGATGAACAAAGTCGGCAATTGCTTCAATAGCCGTGTTGACGCCTTCGATACTCATGACCAAACCAATCATGGCGACTTGAAAGAGCCATTCTGTAGTGGAGATTTCAAAGTAAAACCCAGCAATAGTTACCAGAATGGCAATCGCAAATTGAATTTTAATACTCGCTTCCGTTCGCAGTAAAATTAGCGCACCTTTATAGGCCCAACCTATACTTTTTAAGCGATTGACCAGTAACGAATCTTTTTTTTGGGACATAAATTAAGACTATGAAAGCGATGCTAGTGCGGCGTCGTAATTCGGTTCCTCTGTAATTTCAAAAACTTGTTCCGTATAGATAACTTCAGCTTTATCGTTTAAAACGACTACACATCTTGAGTGTAAGCCTTCTAAAGGTCCATCAATAATGGTTAAGCCGTAGTTTTTGCCAAAATTACCATCTCTAAAATCAGAGAGGCTCTCTACGTTGTGAATGCCTTCGGCCGCACAAAAACGGGAGAATGCAAATGGCAAATCTTTAGAAATACAAATCACTTTGGTATTGTCGAGTTGCGCTGCCTTTTGATTAAAAGATCTAACCGATTGTGCACAAGTACCTGTATCAACACTTGGAAAAATGTTTAGAATCACATTATGACCCAAATAGTCATGAAGTGATCTTGAAGAGAGGTCGGTCGCTGTTAATTTAAAGTTGGGAGCGTTCGTTCTTTTTTTCGGAAGTTCTCCAGAAGTTGTTACTGGGTTGCCTTTAAGTGTTACAGTTGCCATAATATAAAAGTGTTTATTTTGAAATGTTAAAATTAAGGATTATTTGAGGGTTTGCCTATTAATTAAAATAGAATGTTTTCGGACCTAAATTCTGAAACGAGCTTTCTATAGGATCATGTGAAAAATGTTATGACTATTTTCCATCACCTTTATATAAAAACCTATCTCAACTCTGCGCCAAGTTGCTCTTCAAAATTAGTTTGCAATTTCTTCATGATTTTATCAACCTGCTGGTCGGTAAGCGTGCTGTGTTCATCCTGGAATTTAAAACTCACGGCATAACTTTTTTTGCCTTCTGGAAGGGTGTTGCCTTGATAAACATCAAATAAATCCACACTTTTTAGTAAGCGTTTTTCGGTTTGATTGGCAATGGTATCGATAGCTTCAAAAGTGATGTTTTCATCCAATAATAAGGCGAAATCGCGTCGAGATGCTGGGTATTTAGGTAATTCCTTAAAGGCAATGTTTTTGTGTTTTACCATTTCAATCACATGGTCCCAATTGAAATCAGCAAACAATACGTCCTGAGAAATATCAAAATGCTTCATGATTTTTTTATTGACCAGACCAAAATCCACTAAGCTCTTATTACCAGTTTGAAGACTGATGCCTTCACTAAAGGCATCGTTTTGAATTGGAGATGCCGTGAATTGACCTAGGGCCAAGCGTTCTAAAACGGCGGTAATAACGCCTTTTAAGTAAAAGAAATTAGTGGGTTTCGGATTGGAGTTCCAGCGCTCTGCATTCTCATTTCCAGTTACAAAAAGCGTTAAATGTTTATTTTCAACATATTTGGAGTCCTGATTATGATAGGATTTGCCAAATTCAAACAGTTTTAAATCAGAGCGTCTTCTGTTGATATTTCTGCTGACGGCTTCAAGCCCTGAGAACAACAAGCTTTGACGCATTACACTTAAATCATTGCTCAACGGATTGAGCATCGTTACATTATGCTCTTCCTTTAAATCCGCACTTAATTTTGTATAAGCTGGCGTCGTTAAGGAATTGGATAAAATCTCATAAAAACCTTGGCTTACCAATTGATTTCCAACGACATTTTGAAGTTTGAAATCTTCAAAACGTGATGATGGAGAGATGGATGCATTTAGTTTTTGGGTAAACTTGATGTTGTTGTACCCATAAACTCTTAAAATTTCTTCAATAATATCGGCTTCACGCACCACATCATTTCTATAAGCAGGAACCGTTAATCCCAAACCTGTTTCGGTAACATTGTTAACCTTAATATCTAAAGACATCAGGATGCTCTTGATGATATCTGTTGGGATTTCTTCGCCGATTAACTTTTGTGCATTTTCAAAGGACAAGCGGACCTGAAAATCTTCAATTTTTTTCGGATAGATATCTACAATATTACTGGTAATCAATCCGCCAGCAACTTCTTGAATCAATAGCGCTGCACGTTTTAAGGCGTACTCCGTAATATTTGGGTCGACACCACGTTCAAAGCGGAAGGAAGCATCGGTATTTAGACCATGTCTTTTGGCTGATTTTCTAATCGATATTGGGTTGAAATAGGCGCTTTCTAAGAAAATACTTGTCGTTTGATCGGTTACTCCTGAAAGTTCGCCACCAAACACACCGGCAATACACATTGGTTTAACAGCATCGCAAATCATTAAATCCTCTTCATGAAGTTCACGTTCAACACCATCTAAAGTTTTAAACTTCGTTCCTTTTGGTAAGGTTTTCACAATGACTTTGTGACCTTCAATTTTATTGGCATCAAAGGCGTGCAAAGGCTGCCCCAGGTCATGTAGAACATAATTGGTAACGTCAACAATATTGTTTTTTGGTGTTAACCCAATCGCTTTAAGACGGTTTTGTAACCAAGCAGGTGATGGGCCAACTTTGATGTCTGTAATGGTAAGCCCACAATAGCGAGGCGCCAATTCTTTGTTGAGCACATCGACCAAAATTTTTGAAATGGTATTGTCTACTCTAAAAGCGCTTACGGAAGGCGTGATAAGTTCGACGTGATTTTTTTGTTGTAAAAGTCCAGCTTTAAGATCTCTGGCCGTACCAAAATGGCTCATGGCATCCGCTCTGTTTGGCGTGAGACCGATTTCAAAAACCTTATCGTTTTCAACTTCATAAATTTTCGAAAGTAATGTGCCCACGGCAAGTTCATTGTCCAAAACCAAAATACCATCATGAGAAGTTCCAAGACCTAATTCGTCTTCAGAGCAAATCATTCCATGGCTTTCTTCGCCTCTAATTTTTCCTTTTTTGATGGTCCAAGCTTCACCTTCTGCAGTATATA
Organism: Gelidibacter sp.; assembly: GCF_053579655.1. Classification (NCBI taxonomy): domain Bacteria; kingdom Pseudomonadati; phylum Bacteroidota; class Flavobacteriia; order Flavobacteriales; family Flavobacteriaceae; genus Gelidibacter; species Gelidibacter sp. The sequence continues at coordinate 23,276 of NZ_JBMDWE010000024.1, forward strand.
AAGTGGTTCCTATGGTCGCAACCGGTACCTTTTGGCCAGCGGCTACATTTGGTGCGCCACAAACAATTTGTAAGGGTGTGTCCAATCCAATGTTCACGGTCGTAACTTTAAGACGGTCCGCATTGGGATGTTGTACACAGGTCAAAACTTCGCCAACTACAATGCCTTCCAATCCGCCTTTTACAGATTGAAAAGTGTGGATGCCCTCAACTTCAAGACCTAGGTCGGTAAGTAATTCGCCGGTTTGTTCAGGAGTCCAATCAATGTTTACAAACTGTTTTAACCAATTATAAGAAATCTTCATTTTTAGAGTATTAAGCTATAGCTATATTTTATTCAATGTTTTGCAATCTGAATCCGCGTTATTCGGCCTAGCGTCCGACTTATTTTAAATTCGGGGTAAAGATAATAATAGTATATAGTTATAGAAATGGTATATAATTTTATTTTCAATGTTTTTTAGCCTTATTTTTACTAACCTAAAAAGTCCCATATTCGCTATGAAGCACCTGTCCGTCATTATACTTGTTTTTTTATTTTTATCCTGTAATAGAGATACCTCAAAGAAAATGCTGCATGGTATGTATTTGGGTCAGCTGGATGTGAATGGGCAGGAACATATTCCTTTTAATTTTGAAGTGACTTCTGATAAGGCCTTAAAGATATTTAATGCGGACGAAGTTATTTTAGTGAATGATATTACCTATAAGAATGATTCGGTTTACATTAAGATGCCTGTTTTTGAGGGCTATATTGTGGTTAAGCTAACTGAAGATGGGATGATTGGCAGTTTTTTCAATGAAAGCTTTGGGTCGAGATTGCCTTTTAAAGCTTTTTATAATTCCAATGCACGCTTCAAGTTGACGGACCCTGCAGCGACTGATGTTTCCGGCAGTTGGGAAGTGTTGTTTAGTGCTGATTCTGATGAAAAAAAATACCTGGCGAAGGGCGTTTTTGAACAAAAAGGGCAAAAGGTCACGGGTACTTTTCAGACCAAAACAGGCGATTATCGATACTTGGAAGGCGTTGTAAATGACAATCAACTTAAATTATCAACCTTTGATGGCTCGCATGCTTATTTGTTCGTGGCTACTGTGACGGATAGCACAATGAGTGGTACTTTTTTTTCGGGGAACACCTATGCCGAGCCGTTTGAAGCCAAACGAAATGATCTTTTTGAGTTGCCTGATGCCAACACGCTTACTTTTTTAAAAGAAGGTTATAAGCGTTTAGAATTCAGTTTTCCACAAGCAGATAGTACGATGGTGTCTTTAAACGACCCGCAATTTAAAGATAAAGTCGTGGTTGTTCAAATTATGGGCACTTGGTGTCCGAACTGTTTGGATGAAACGAAATATTTTTCTGAATACTATAATAACAATTCCGATAAGGATATTGAATTTGTGGCTCTGGCCTTTGAATATGCGAAAACAGAAGCAAAAGCATTTAAGAGTATCGCAGAATTAAAAAATAGAATAGGCATCGAATACCCGATCTTGTTGGCGCAATATGGAACTTCAAATAAGATTGATGCTCAAAAGAAATTGCCGATGTTGAATCATATCCTATCTTATCCGACCACTATTTTTATTGATAAAACTGGAAAGGTTCGAAAGATCCACACGGGTTTTAGTGGACCAGCAACCGGTAAGGATTATATTGATTTTAAGAATGAGTTTGAAAGTTTTATAGATGAACTTTTAGCGGAGTAAATATCAAAATTTCAATACCAACTTTTTTCAATTTCTACTTCCCGCCTTTGCTAAAGCTACGGACGGGCAAGCAATTTTAACTTCACTCTTTACCCATGAATACTCTCGCTCTTTCCATACTTTTTAATCAATTCGCCTTCAAAATCCACCAATTCTTTCCAGCGTTTATCGACATCAATATCTTTTCCGTATTTGCGCGCATAGGTAATGAAAAGTGTGTAATGACCTGCCTCACTAACCATTAAGTCATAATAAAACTTTGAGAGTTCAGGATCTTCGACGTGCTGATATAGCATTTTGAAACGTTCACAACTGCGCGCTTCGATCATCGCCGAAAACAGGAGTCTATCCACCATGCTCTGTAAACGACTGCCGCCTTTGTTCATAAACTTATAAAGTTCATTCACATAATTGTCTTTGCGCTCTCTTCCTAACGTATAACCTCTTTTCTTGATGATTTCGTGAACCATTTGAAAATGTTCTAGTTCTTCTCGGGCAAGTTCCAGTAAATCAGTAACCAGATCTGGATATTCTGAATTCTGAGTAATGATCGTAATTGCATTGGTGGCCGCTTTTTGTTCACACCACGCGTGATCGGTCAAAATTTCTTCGATATTTTCTTCAGCAATGGCAGCCCAACGTGGATCTGTTTCTAATTTAAGGTGTAGCATTTTATTCTAATAAAAATTGAACTAATAAATATTTTCAAATAATTTTCGAAGATAGTGATATTTTAAGATGGGGTTAATGCATGATAATTTATCGGGACAGAGACTGCCGCTTATAAAAATTCTTAAATAATTTGTGTGATTTTTTAAAAAGCGTTACTAACTCTCATTTCCGTGTTTAAAATGAGCTCCACCGCTTTTCTGTATTTGATAGGATTGTCCGCCTTTTTTATGGCTTTCAATGTTTTTTGTGGATTGGAGGTCGATTGCGAAAAGAATTCCCAAAAGCCTAGCATTTTCATTTTAATTGGGGTTGGGCCAGAAAGATATTCGTCGTATTGCTGGTAAATGGTGTCGTGAAATTCAGAGAAAATTGACCATCGGTTTTTTGGATATTCGGTCGTGTCATTTTTTATCATGCTTGGTAAAAAAGGATCGGCAATTAAGCCACGGCCAATCATAAAATGATCGATTTGTGGAAACCGTTCTGCAATGGCTTTAAAAGCAGCAACGCTGGTGATGTCTCCGTTATAATAAAGCTTGTGCTTGGTGCTCGTGATGCATTTTTCAAAAGCATCCAAATTGACGGGGCCTTTGTAGAGTTGCTTGCCAATTCTGGCGTGAATGGCAATGTTTTTAAGCGGATATTGATCTAAAATAGGAAAGGCATCTAGAATTTCTTCTGGGTTATCGTAGCCCATTCTCATTTTCATAGATACCAGAATGTCTGTTTCGTTGTGGGCTTTGTGTAAAACTTCGTTGATTCTGTTGGGATTGCAAATTAAGCCCGAGCCCATTCCCGATTTAGTGACCATAGGATAAGGGCAGCCTAAATTCCAATTGAGTTCTTTATAGCCTAAACTTTGCACGTATTTGGCAACAAATATAAATTCGTCGGGATCGTTGGTGATGACTTGCGGAATGACTTCTAGAGTCGTGTTGTTTTCTGGCAATAAGTCATTTTGATAGGATTGCTTGATAGTTAGCTTTCCATTCAGCCGAATGTAGGGCGCGTAAAAAGTGTCGATACCACCAAAGTAATGCTGAAAGGCATTGCGAAACCGAAAATCTGTAAAGCCTTGTAAAGGCGATGAAAGTAGAGTAGAAGCCATCTTAATATTTAGGACGGCAAAGATAAGTTAATTGGTGGTTGAGTTGGTGTTTAAATTTACAGTCAAATCTAAATTATTGAAATTTTTCTGGACAAATTTATTAAGTTTTAGTATCAGCCTTGAACATGAGCTCTCAGCATTTTAGAAAAACCATGAATAGCACCGAGCTTTAGCTCGGGGCCTATTAGTCAGAAGTGTGTGGGACTTTAGCCAACTTATATTTTCATTTGCTAAATATATTTTCTTTTGCTGATACTTGTTAAAGCGAGGGGGAATTCAAAATTTAAGGTGTTATTTTTAATGGACGATCATTATTACTGCTGACATAATCATAAATCGTTTTAGATATTTTAGCCAATTGATCGGTGCCTTTATCGAAATCTTTTAAATTTTTAGAAAGCAATACCAGTACATAAGCGCGGCCATCAGGTAAATAAATGATTCCCGCATCGTGATGCACTCCAGTTATCGATCCTGTTTTATGAGCCACTATGACTTCTTTAGGCAAATACACCGGAATCATATCATTGTGTTGTTGATCTTTTAAAATGGCGAGCATGGCATCACAATCTTTTTGGTTCCCGGCAGTTTTATTGGCAATGGCTTCCATAATCATCATTAAATCCCTTGCGGTGGTTGAATTGCTTAAGCCTAAATCAAAGGCTTTTTGATCTTCGACGCCTCTTAAAACTTCGATATGTTTCGCGCCTAAATCCCGCATGGTTGCCGTTGTGTTTTTAGCATCGACCAGTTCAATCAAAACGTTGGTGGCTAAATTACTGCTGATGGTAACCATGCTGTGCATTAAATCTTTTAACGTTACTTTGGTGCCGATTTGTTTGTAGATAATGTCATCACTATCATCGTTGATATCCATGCTGTACAAACTGCCGTCCATAATACTTTTAAATTCATTTTTCAACACGATCGAATCGTTCAGGTTTATTTTTCCTTCTGAAGCTTGTTTGAATAATTCGATCATCACAGGCACTTTCATGGTGCTGGCCGCATGAAATTTTTCATCAACATTGATCAATAAACTGTCTTTAGGTTCTGACAAACTATAAAAAGCAACCGCAACAGTGCCTTCTATGGAGTCAATTTGAGCCTTTACGGCACTTTCTAAATTTTGTTTCTTAGAAATTTTCTCATTACAGGAGAACGTGAACATTAATAATGAAGCGAGCGCAATTGTACAAGCAGTTTTCAGATGTTTCATGATTTTTGGTTAGTTGATAAAAAGAAAAGCACGTTTTTTAACTTTTAGATGGTTTTTGCAGCCAATTGTTTTTGATTAGCCATTCTGAAATAAATGCTGTAAACCCATCTACATCTCTTGGGGTATTGCAAAGAATAATAAAAGTAATATCTTTTTCGGGAACTGTGACGTAGTTGCATAAAAAACCACCTTGGCTCCCGGTGTGTCCCACCGTTTTAAAGCCGTCGGGAGTTTTGTCGATAAACCAAGACCAGCCCATAAATGGAGGAGTGGCCTCTTGCCAATCTGGCCAAGGTTTTATGGTTCTGGAATCTTGTAAAATGGCCCCTGAAATAAATCTGTGTTGTTGCAATGCCAATTCGTATTTGGCCAGATCGCTAACGGAACTCCAAACGCCGCCGTTGCCTGCCGCTGCAAATGTAGGTTCCTCGCCATAATCTTTTTCGATCCAATTTCCGTTGCTTTTAATATAAGCATGAGAAACGCCAGTTTCAGGATGTGGGCCATCCGTAATGGTGCTTGTTTTCATGCCAGAAGGCGTGAAAATTTTATCCGCCACATAGTTTTGCCATTTCATGCCCGTGACTTCTTCAATAATTAAAGCCAAAGCATTGTAGGCAGGGTTGGAATATTCGTAACGGGTGCCAGGTTCAAAATTCAGATGTTCAGCTTGGGTTGTAGGATACCAGTTTTCGGCATCTTTAGCGGTCAGATAAAATAAAGAATCCGTTTTGGTTTGTCTATTATCTTCTAATCCTGAAGTGTGCGTTAAGAGGTGTTTGATTTTTACTTTTTCTGCAATGGCCTTGTTTTTTAAATTAGGGAAGTATTTGTCCATATTATCCTCCACCGAAAGTTTGCCTTCATCTTGTAGCATCAAAATGGCATTGGATACGAAGGTCTTTGAAATGGAGCCGATGTTGAATAAGGTATTGGCATCGATCTTGGTCTTCAGTTCGAGGTCGGCGAGCCCGTATCCTTTACTGAAAATGATACTATCGCCCTTAATAATTAAAATAGCTCCTCCAGGTTCATCGGCTGGCATTTCCTTGGAGAAATATATATCTAATTGGCTTGTGTCTGGGATGTCGGTTTGCTTGGTTTCTTCTTTATTGTCCTTGCAGCTGAGCATTACCAATACCATGGCGATTGGTAAAATAAAATTGAATTTTCTCATATTGTTTATTTGGCGGTTTTTTTGAAGCTATCAAATTAAGTTAAATCTATGAATTTTAGTGAATCTTGCTTTGATTTCTAAAAATTTTGACACGGATTTCACGGATTTTCACGGACTTCTCATGATGCCTACTCGAATTTTTCACTATAAATTTCACGAATGCAATAAGCTTTTAGTCAGAATTAGGATCTACCAGAGCATTTGTCGGGTTGGAATCTACTTTTTTAGTGCATCTCGCTTTGATTTCTAAAAATGTTGACACGAATTACACTAATCTTCACAAATTCATCTGTTTTTGGAAATTACGACACTAAAATATTTTCTATGAATTTCACGAATGCAATTGGCTTTCTGTCTGTTTTAAAACCTGCAGAATATTATATACTTAAATGGAATGGATACCAATAGATCGCGTTAATCAGCATGTTATTACTAGATAAGTTAGAAGGTTGCTGAATTATGATTACAAACTGTTAACTGCCAGCTGCCGACTGAAGACTGCCAACTGAAAACCGCCAACTGAGTACTAAGAAATGTAATTCCAAATATTCTTATACTTACTCAACTGTCCGTAAGTATAGCGCAATACTTTATTTTCGGGAAGCGATAGTGAAGGGTCGGCTTTTAAAATAGCTTTCGCATGATGGCGTGCATGTTGCAAAATGTCTTTGTCCTTAATGACATCGGCAATTTTGAGATTTAATACACCGCTTTGTTGCGTGCCCATCAAATCGCCTGGGCCACGAAGTTGCAAATCAACTTCGGCAATTTCAAAGCCGTCATTCGTACTGACCATAGTTTGAAGTCGGGTTTTGCTGTCTTCACTAAGTTTGTGGCTCGTCATCAAAATGCAATAGCTCTGCTCGGCACCACGACCTACGCGACCTCTTAATTGGTGTAATTGAGATAATCCGAAGCGTTCTGCACTTTCGATAATCATGACGGAGGCATTAGGAACGTTAACACCAACTTCAATAACTGTGGTGGCGACCATGATTTGCGTTTCGCCTTTTACAAAACGCTGCATCTCGAAATCTTTATCGGCAGGTTTCATTTGCCCATGAACAATTGAGATTTGATATTCGGGCATTGGAAATTCCCTAACGATACTTTCGTAGCCATCCATCAAATCTTTATAATCCATTTTTTCGCTTTCTTGGATCAGCGGATATACGATATAAATCTGCCTGCCTTTTGCAATTTCCTCTCGGATAAATTTGAAAACTTTTAAGCGATTTTTATCATATCGATGGACGGTTTTTATGTCCTTTCTTCCAGGTGGTAATTCGTCAATTACGGACACATCCAAATCTCCATAAACGGACATGGCCAAAGTTCTTGGAATCGGGGTTGCGGTCATAATTAAGATGTGCGGAGGCGAGGTGTTTTTATGCCATAATTTACTGCGTTGCGCCACTCCAAAACGATGCTGTTCATCAATGACGGCAAGCCCTAAATTCTTGAATTTTACCTTATCTTCGAGCAGGGCATGGGTGCCAATTAAGATGTCTAATTCGCCATTTTCGAGCGCCTCATGAATTTTTCGTCGCTCTGAAGTTTTAGTTGAACCAGTGAGTAGTTTTATACTGATGTTCAAATTATTACATAGCTCAACTAATCCGTGATAGTGTTGGACTGACAAAATAGCAGTCGGCGCCATTAAACAGGCTTGAAAACCGTTGTCAAGTGCCATTAACATTGACATGAGGGCAACTATAGTCTTTCCGGAACCAACATCGCCTTGCAATAGGCGATTCATTTGCGCATTGCTTCCTAAATCGGCTCTGATTTCCCGTAAAACGCGTTTCTGTGCGTTGGTTAAATCGAAGGGCAGATGCTCCTGGAAAAAGGTGTTAAAATAGTGTCCGACATGCGCAAAATTAAAACCTTTAATTTTTGATTTATGGATCAAATTCTTGATGATCAATTGGAGCTGAATGTAGAATAATTCTTCAAATTTTAATCGGAATTGTGCCTTCGAAAGTAGTTCTTGATTCTCCGGAAAATGGATGTTAAAAAGGGCTTTGCTTTTCGAAATTAATTTCAGTTCTGACAGTAAATTATCGGAGAGTGTTTCTTCAAATCGACCTTTGGTTTCCAAAAATAATTGCTGCATGATCTTGTTCAAAACACGATTGGAAATTCCTTTGTTTGCCAATTTTTCGGTAGATGGATAAATCGGTTGCATGGCCGATCGGAGGTTTTTTTCGTGCTCTTCCACCAGTTCCATTTCAGGATGTGGCATGCTGAAAACACCATTAAACCAATTGGTTTTTCCGAAAATCACGTATGGTTTTCCAAGTCTAATACTTTCTCGGATCCATTTATGACCTCTAAACCATACCAATTCTACAATGCCAGTATCGTCCTTGAAGGTGGCAACTAAGCGTTTTCCTCTGCCTTGTCCAGCTTCCTTTAAGCTTGTGATTTCTCCGATAATTTGAACGTCAGCGCTATTTTGTTGCAGTTGGTTGATTTTATAGTACTGCGTTTTGTCAATATAGCGATTGGGAAACAAATTGATCAAATCTTGATAGGTGTGAATGCCAAGTTCGCTTCGCAGCAAAGCGCCACGACTTGGGCCGACGCCTTTGAGGTAATCGATAGGGGTTTGTAGTTGGGCATTCATAGCTGCGAATTTAACCAATTCCTGCGAAAGCAGAAATGAAATTGTGTAATGTGTTGAGCTTTAAAATATCAAATTATAAATTGTTCAACAAGTTGCTTCACGCTTCGTTCTTCATGCTTTGTACTCGACACTTCGTACTTAATACTTTGCACTTCTAACCTTATGCTTCAAGTGGTTTTTTTTCTTAATTTGGTCATACCTAATTATGTGTCATAAATGAACCGCTTTCTTTCTCTTTGTTTTCTTCTGTTTCTCGGACCTGTTTGCGCGCAGCAAACTGATGTTGTTGATTTTGAAAGAATTAAAGCAGAATTGAGTTTTGAGGGCTTAAACAAGGTTTCTGGTTTTGTTTTTATCAACTTCAAAACCTTAAAAGATATCGATTCAGTTTATCTTGATGCTGTAAAAATGGATTATAAGAGTTTGAAATTGGGTGATCGAAAGAGCGAGTTGGTTGAAGGCGTTGATTATCGCGTTGAAGCTGATAAAATAGTCATCTTAAATAATTTCAAAAAAAACACGGATTATCTCTTGCAATTATGGTATTCTGCTCAGCCCAAAAAAGCCTTATATTTTGTAGATGATCAAATTTGGACCCAAGGACAAGGGAAATATACGAGTAATTGGCTGCCGAGTATCGACGATATGAATGAGAAGATTGAGTTCGATTTATCTATTTCTTTTGATGATGGTTATGTTGTTTTGGCCAACGGAGAACTTGTGAAAAAAGAGTCTGTCCCACAGAATAAGACGACATGGCATTACGATATGAAATCGCCCATGAGCAGTTATCTTGTTGCGCTTGCTATTGGGAAATACAATAAAAAAACGGAAACTTCGAAGAGCGGTGTTCCTTTAGAATATTACTATTATCCTCAAGATTCCGCTAAAGTAGAAGCGACCTATCGCTACAGCAAACAGATGTTTGATTTTTTGGAAAATGAGATTGGCGTGTCGTATCCTTGGGGTGTTTATCGACAGGTGCCGGTCAAGGATTTTCTGTATTCAGGAATGGAAAATACGTCATTGAACATTTTTTCAGATGCTTTGGTGGTTGATCCGATAGGATTTAACGACCAGAATTACGTCAACGTCAACGCTCATGAGCTTGCGCATCAATGGTTTGGCGATTTGGTGACCGCAACGAGCGGCACGCATCATTGGCTTCAGGAGGGTTTTGCGACCTATTATGCACTTTTGGCGGAGCGGGATGTGTTTGGTGAAGATTATTTCTATTGGCAATTATATGAGTACGCACAACAGCTTTTGAAGCAGGAGCATGCGGGGGAAAGCACTTCTTTGCTCGATCCGAAGTCAAGCAGCGTGACGTTTTATCAAAAAGGAAGTTGGGCCTTGCATGTGTTGCGTGAGCTGGTGGGTGAGGTCGCTTTTAGGGCAGCTGTGAAAAATTATCTCGAGAAACACCAATATCTAAATGTGGAAACTTCCGATTTTGTAAAGGAGGTTGAAAAGGAAAGTGGTCAAGATTTGTCTGAATTCGTCAGAATTTGGATCGAAGATGTTGCGCTTCCGCAGGATGATATGGTGAAAAGCTTACATAAATCGGCGTTTATCAAGGAGTTTCTTGATGTCAGCTGTGAGACTTATCCTTTGAAATGCAAGGATTATTTAGTTTCTAATATTTCCGATAAGGCAAAAGTCAAGATTCTTTCCAAAGATGCTTATGAAGTGAAATTAGAGGATTTTAATAATAATCTTGAGGTGCGGCAGGCCATCGCTCAAAAGATGACCGCTATTCCCTCAGAATTTAAGAACGCATATGAGTCGCTTTTAATGGACAAATCTTATAAAACGATAGAAGTGGCATTGTATAATCTATGGGTTAATTTTCCAGCAGATCGGGCTAAATATCTACAGCAAACCAACTCTATTTACGGTTTTAGCGATTATAATGTGAAACTACTCTGGTTAGCCTTACATTTAAATACATTAGAATATCAACCGGATAAAAAACAGGATATTTTTAATGAATTAAGAGGTTATACGAATCCAAAATACAGTTTTGAGTTGCGGATGAATGCTTTTAATTACCTGAAACTGGTTAAGGGATTTGATGCGGTTTCAATAGAAAATTTAATGGACGCCACGAAGCATCACAATTGGCGGTTTCAACAGTTTGCAAAACGGATGGTTGAGGAGTTGGAAGGTGATGTAAGTTTTAAGCAGATTATTGATAGTCTTAGAAATTAGTTGTTAATTGTTGATAATTAATGGATGACGTGCTGATAAGCCTATACGGCATGCTTTAGTTTTCTTTAATAACGAATAACGATGAGTCAATGAGAGCATTAATCATATCTGGTGGAGGTAGTAAGGGCGCATTTGCTGGTGGTGTGGCGCAGTATCTCATTGAAAATAAAAAGCTGGATTACGATTTGTTTATTGGTACGTCAACCGGAAGTTTGTTAGTGTCGCATTTGGCCTTAAAAAAAGTTAAGGAGGTCAAAGAGCTTTACACGAGTGTAACGCAAAAGGATGTTTTTAATGTGTGTCCGTTCAACATCAAAAGAAAAAATGGGATTGAGACCATCAGCATCAATCATTTTAATGTGTTGCGTAATATTTTGAGTGGCAGAAAAACTTTTGGTGAAAGTCAAAATTTGAGAAAACTTATTACGGATCACGTTACTGAAGAAGGTTTTAATGCTTTAAAACTATTGAAAGCTGATGTGGTGGTGACGGTTTCGAATCTGTCGCTTAATCAAGTGGAATACAAGTCGGTTAAGGACTTTGAATATGAGGAATTTATGGACTGGATTTGGATTTCTTGTAATTACACGCCTTTTATGTCGTTGGTTAAAAAAGGAGGGTGTGAGTATGCCGATGGTGGTTTAGGGTCGATGGTGCCAATTGAGGAGGCTATTAGGCGTGGCGCAACGGTTGTGGATGCTGTGGTTTTGCAGACCGAAGTAACACAGTACAACAGGATGCCGTCCTTGAATGCGTTCTCTTTGTTGACGAATATGTTTGCATTTATGTTGGATAGAATCGAATACCAGAATATTAGAATTGGAAAATTTGTGGCCACCAATCAAAAAGCTATTATTAATTTTTATTACACTCCGACTGTGTTGACGACCAACTCGCTGGTGTTCAGTAAAGAGAAAATGACAGCGTGGTGGCAAAGTGGTTTTGATTTTGCGAAGCATAAAAATCAAGAATCGAGTCCGTTGAAACCAGAAAAAACCAATTAGATGAAAAGAGCATTAGTGATTTCAGGAGGAGGGAGTAAAGGCGCCTTTGCTGGCGGCGTGGCGCAGTATTTAATGGAAGATAAAGGCAGGAGATATGATATGTTTTTAGGAACATCTACCGGGAGTTTACTGGTGCCGCATTTGGCGGTTAATAATATAGGGAAACTGTATGATATTTTCACAAATGTCAGTCAACGCGATGTTTTTAGTATTAGTCCGTTTGTGCAACATAAAAAAGATGGACGTGAATATGTCTCGATCAACTATTTTAATTCCTTGATTCAGTTTATAAGGCGCAAAAGAACTTTTGGAGAAAGTGGTGCGTTGCGAAAGAATATTAAACGCAATTTTACGGAAGAGGAGTTTGAAAGCATTAAAAAGTCGGGCATTGACGTTGTGGTCACCGTGGCAAATCTTACCAAAAGTAGCGTCGAATATAAGTCGATCTTAGATTTTGATCACGATGAATTTTGCGATTGGATCTGGATTTCGTGCAATTATATCCCCTTCATGTCGTTGGCCGTTAAAAACGAATGTGAATATGCCGACGGCGGATTAGGTTGTGTTATTCCTATAAGGGAAGCTATTTTGCGAGGGGCCACAGAGATTGACGCGGTTATTCTAGAATCTGAAAATATGGAAGGCAATAAGGTGCTTGGGAAAAATCCCTTCTCGCTCATGATTAATCTGTTTTCATATTTGATTGAGCAGGTTGAGAAAAGGGATATCACGATTGGTCAATTGGCCGCTGCCAATCACAATGTAAAGCTCAATTTGTATTATACACCAACAATGCTCACGGAGAATTCGCTGATTTTCAGCAAAAGATTAATGACCAAATGGTGGGAGCAAGGTTATAGTTATGCAAAGTTGAAGCATGATGACGATAAAACAGAAACAAGAATAAATGGAAAGCATCAAATTCCAAAACCTAAATTACCGGTTGAAAAATAGCGATTGTTTACTGCTAACTGAACCCTGAGACTGTACACTGTTGACTGCCAACTGAAGACTGCCAACTGAAGGCTGCTGACTAATTTTTACCACATTTCGCCCACTTCTTGTTTGATATAGGAAAGTGCTGCATCGCTAGGGGCGCGTTTTTCCATCATTTCTGTTAAAACCACCTCTCTCAATTTGTTGGCGGTATCGGTTTTTTCTAAAAGACTGGCTTTTCTAATTAATTGAATTGTGGCATTTTTTGCGGCACATATAATGTTCCAGCAATCGTCGGTAACGTAGATTTGTTGCGATAAATTATGTTCAAATTCCTGCTCAACGTTTGCTATAAGCAAGCTTTCGTAATCTTCTTTATTAGAAGATATTGGTGTAACTCTGATTAGTAATTTAGCAGGAGAGATGCGTTCCAGAAAAATAGCCATCCGTTCGTAGGCTTGTAGGCGCAGTGGCATTGTGTTTACTTGCATGTCTTTTTGCAGTAAAAACCGCCGTCTTCCATCTTCATTTTTAGTGTGTTCCTTAAAAAAATAATAGGCTACAAGTCCTGTGATTAAGGCAGGGATTGCATAGAGCAAGGCGTCAATAAGTTTTGTTGCTAAATCCATAACGGGTGTAAAATTTTATCAAACATAAGTTGTTTTTTTTAAAATTTCCGTAAGAATTTTAAAAAACAAGGATTTAAAACCTTTCGAGAGTCTGTTAGGATTTCAGTTACAAATATTTTTATTGAGATACTAAAAAACATATCAATTGGATACCTTTAGCTTATGACGAAACCTTTAAAGATCACTTTTATTATGCTGCTGGCACTAGTAGTGCTTAGTATTGTTGGGTATTTTGTAGCTGATGCCATCATCGCTTCAAAACTTGACAAGTTTCTTAAAACAAAGCTACCTGAAACCATCGGTATGGAGTACGAGTCGATTGATATTAATATTTGGCGGGGAAGTGCGGTTATGGTGCGTCCTAAAATTGTGAGTAAAGGTGGCGACACTTCAAAAGTCAGTGCTGAAATTGAATTAGACGCCATCATAGTCGATGGCTTTGGTTATTGGAATTATTTCGTAAATGATAACATTCATGTGGAGAGCGTTCAACTAAGAAGTCCGAAATTGCGTTATAATCATGACAAAACAATTCCCGAAAATGACAGGAATAACTCCAGTTTAAATCAACTTAAACAGGAAATTAAAGTCGATCGCTTTAATATTCAAAACGGAGAACTTACGATTCGTGATAGGGTAACAGATTCCATTGTGCTACATTCAGAAGGAGTTGCCGCAAATGTTATGAGCATTTTATTAGATGCTGCGTCGGTAAAAAAGCCATTTCCCTTTAGTTTTGAAGACTATAATCTTTCATTCAATGATTTTTTTTATAGCATGGGAACTTATGAGAACCTGACCATTTCAGACGCTCAAATAGACCATAAAAAAGCGTTGTTCCATCAATTGAAAATATTTACGAAATACTCCAAAACAAAGTTGAACCAAATCATCTCGACTGAGCGCGATCATTTTGATATCACGATGCCTTCGTTGGTTTTTGAGTATCAAAAATTCGGATATGAGCAGGATTCTGTTTTCTATTTTAAAAGTCCAAAAGTCATTTTCGAAGATGCTGAAATGTATATCTATAGAAATAAGTTGATTGCAGATGATACTACGCGTAAAGAGCTTTATAGCAAGATGCTAAGAGATCTGAAGTTTGATTTAACTTTAAGTGAAGTTGAGCTTAAAAACGCGACTATTGTTTATTCTGAAAAGGTAAACACTGATATGCAGGCGGGTAAGATTTCATTTACAAAGTTGAATGCCCACTTGAAAAATATCAGTAATACGTACGCTGCTGGAGAAAATACCACTTTAGATATTGATGCTATTTTTATGGCAAAAACACCTATTAAAGTCCATTGGGAATTTGATGTTAATGATGTCAACGATGCGTTTGTGTTCAAGGCGGATATTGGTAAACTACCCGCGCCAGATTTAAATCCGTTTTCGCAACCCAATTTAAAAGTGCTTCTTGAAGGCGAATTGTTCCATACCTATGCGACCATTTCAGGGAATAAAAATACTTCACGGGTCAATATGAAAGCCAAGTATGAGGATTTTAAGGTGGACATTTTGGATAAAGAAGGAGAAAAGAAGAATAAAGTGCTGTCTGCCATCGCCAATTTATTTATCAAAAAGAGCAGCGATCAAGCTGATCTGGGTTTTAGAGAAAGCTTTAAAGATGATATAGAGCGCGATAAAACCAAGTCGATTTTTAATTTCTTATGGTTAAACTTAAAAGCAGGTTTGGTCAGTATTATGACTGGTAACGGCAATCAATAAGATTGGCCAAGCTATTTCTAAAATTTTAATAGTATTAATCGCTCACGATTTTATCTTTTTCTTAGGTTTATCCGCATATAGAAGGGCTTATTGTTCATAATTATTAGCGAAATCATTCGTTAAAAACAGAAGCTTTGGTTAATTTCACGCTTTAATAATTGGAGGAGTTTTGGAGAAATATTTAAGTCAGTTAAATGAGGCACAATTAGCGCCAACATTGCAGAAAGATGGCCCTATGATTGTGATCGCAGGTGCTGGATCAGGGAAAACGCGTGTCTTAACTTTTAGGATTGCTTATTTGATGAGTCAAGGTGTGGACCCATTTAATATCCTGTCGTTGACCTTTACCAACAAGGCAGCGCGTGAAATGAAGAACAGGATTGCCGAAATTGTTGGTACTAGTGAAGCGAAAAATCTATGGATGGGAACGTTTCACTCCGTTTTTGCTAAAATTCTGCGTATTGAAGCAGATAAATTGGGTTACCCAAGCAATTTCACCATTTATGATGCACAGGATGCGCAACGTTTGATTTCATCCATTATAAAGGAAATGGGTCTGGATAAGGATATTTATAAATACAAACAGATCAGTTCCCGGATTTCATCCTATAAAAACAGTTTGATTACGGTTAAAGCATATTTTCAAAACCCGGAGTTGATGGAGGCTGATAAAATGGCCAAACGTCCACGAATGGGAGATATCTATAAACAATATGTAGAGCGCTGTTTTAAGGCAGGTGCGATGGATTTTGATGATTTGTTGTTGAAAACCAACGAATTACTGACGCGCTTTCCCGATGTTTTGGCAAAATATCAGAATCGATTCCGTTATATATTGGTGGATGAGTATCAGGATACAAATCATTCGCAATATTTGATTGTCAGGGCATTGTCTGATAAATTCCAGAATATTTGTGTGGTTGGGGATGATGCGCAAAGTATCTACGCCTTTAGAGGTGCCAATATCAATAATATTTTAAATTTCCAGAAGGATTATGACGATGTGAAGCTGTTCCGTTTGGAGCAGAATTACCGATCGACCAAGAATATAGTCAATGCTGCCAATTCCGTGATCGATAAGAATCAGACCAAACTTGAAAAAGTGGTTTGGACAGCCAATGACGACGGACCCAAAATCAAGGTCAATCGTTTGATGACCGATGGCGATGAAGGCCGTTTTGTAGCGAGTTCCATCTTTGAAAACAAAATGGAACATCAAATGATGAATAGCGATTTTGCTATTTTATACCGTACCAACGCACAATCTCGTGCTATGGAGGATGCTTTGAGAAAGCGCGGGATTCCTTACAGAATATATGGCGGTCAGTCCTTCTATCAGCGTAAAGAGATTAAAGATGTCCTGTCTTACTTACGATTAATTATCAATCCTGCCGATGAAGAAGCGCTTAAGCGAGTCATTAATTTTCCTCCACGTGGTATTGGACAGACAACCATAGATCGACTTATTGTCGCAGCCAACGGTTATAACCGTTCCATTTTTGATGTGATGAAACATGTAGATAAAATCGACATCAATATCAACTCAGGCACAAAGAATAAACTTCAAAATTTTGTGACAATGATCGAGAGCTTTCAGGTGATGAATCAAACAGCAAACGCTTTTGAATTGTCAGATCATGTGACGAAAGTTACCGGACTTATCAAAGAATTTAGAAATGATGGCACGCCAGAAGGGATTGCCAAAATGGAAAATATAGAGGAGTTACTGAACGGGATCAAGGATTTTGTGGAGGGTCAGGAAGAATTGGCAGATGCCACTGGTGCTTTACCTGAATTTTTGGAAGATGTCGCTTTGGCAACCGATTTGGATGCTGATAAGGGCGATGCAGACCATGTGGCGCTGATGACCATTCACTTGGCAAAAGGATTGGAGTTTCCTTATGTATATATCGTTGGGATGGAAGAGGACTTGTTCCCAAGTGGGATGAGCATGAACACCCGAAGCGAATTGGAAGAGGAGCGACGCCTATTTTATGTGGCCTTAACCAGAGCAGAAAAGCAAGCGTACTTGACTTATACGATGTCACGCTACCGTTGGGGAAAATTGATTGATGCTGAGCCTAGCCGTTTTATTGAAGAAATTGACGAATCTTTTTTGGAGATTTTGACGCCCATTGATGAAAGACGATTCAATCCGATGCTTTCTCCTGATATTTTTGGCGATATTCCACCAGATCAAATCCGATTTAAAAGACCTGTAAAGCGAAAATCAGAAGAAAAACCACCAAAATTTATTCCGCCAGCAAAATTAAAGCCGGTTGGAAAGTCCGTAGGAAGTCCAAATATCAATTTATTTGATGGAAAACTGACGGTTGGCAATGTGGTAGAACATATGCGTTTTGGAAAAGGCGAAGTTTTAAAAATTGAGGGCGTAGGTGCAGATACCAAAGCTGAAATCAATTTTCAACATGGGGGCGTTAAAAAATTATTGTTGCGTTTTGCCAAATTGGATGTGTTGGGGTAGATTGGAGTTCATAGTTATGAATTCAGAGTTATGAGTTGTGAGTTTGAAGATAAGTGAAGAAGTTAAAAGTATTTTGTGAAACTATTCTTGAAGGACATTAAGGGTTTGGTTAAAAACCGCCGAACTTAATGTTCTTAATACCTAAATGATCTTAATGGTTCAAAGAAAATAAATTATTTGGAAGTTAAGGAGTATTTTCTTTTTCACGCGCTGTGCTCCGTGCTCCGTGCTTCAAACTTCATGCTTTTTACAGCAAATGCATTTGTATAAACTGCTTTAATTTTGACTGTGTATCCAATAATTCGTTTTCTGACCAGGTATGACGCGCATTTTTATACCAATTCGTGGTTCACATCCAACATCCTCCGCCATGGATTAAAATCATAACTTTTGTGGAGCTCTTCGAAATATTCAGAGGCATTCAAACTTCCGTTTGGAGCATCTATTGTATCTTTATTACAGGAGAATGTCACATAAGCAAATGCAATTGTGAGTAAAAGTAATTTTACGGCTTTCATAAAGACTATATTAATTACATTATAAACGTTATAAAAATACATATTATGGCTGAATTTATTAAAATCTATGAGGAGAACCCGAATGCTAAGGAGATAAAGAAAGTAATTGATGTGCTGAAGGCTGGTGGATTGATAATTTATCCTACCGATACTGTTTACGGATTGGGATGTGATATCAATAATATCAAGGCCTTGGAGCGTGTGGCGCAAATTAAAGGTATAAAATTGGACAAAGCCAATTTTTCTTTTATCTGTAGTGATTTGAGTAACTTGAGTGATTATGTGAAGCAAATAGATTCAACCACGTTTAAAATATTAAAACGCGCCTTGCCAGGGCCTTACACTTTTATTCTTCCAGGTGCCAAAACGCTTCCGCATCCTTTCAAAAAGAAGAAAACCGTTGGTATTAGGGTTCCTAATAACAATATTGCTTTAGAAATAGTAAGACAATTGGGACGGCCAATTATTTCAACATCCATTAGAGATGAAGATGAAATTATTGAATATACCACAGATCCAGAGTTGATTTTGGAGAAATGGGACAACCTGGTGGATTTGGTAATTGATGGTGGTTATGGCGATAATTTGGCTTCTACCATTATTGATTTGTCTGAAGAAGAGCCTGTAATAGTGAGAGAAGGTAAGGGGAGCTTGGAGATTTTTTAGCAAGCTATTTTCTGGTGTCAATGAAAGATTCATCATTGATCTTAAAGGATAGAAAAAAAAATATAGAGTCAAGACTTTTGACGTAAGGGGTTAAAATACATTTTTTAAAACTTGAATTTTATCAAGGACTGTATGTTTTAAAAGCGTCCCAGACCATTAATAAAAGGGATAGCATAAACGTTTTTATATATCAAATCCAAAAACAAAGATTAGCTTCGGTGAACCTACGGTTTCCTGCCTTCGCAGAAATAAAAAAAGCTCAACCGTTAAGTTGAGCTTTTTTAATTATATTAAAACTTATTGCTTATTTTCTTGCGTCTTCAGCAATCATGTTTTTCATTTCTTTTTCAACCATTTCGTAGAATTGGTCAATTTTAGGAAGTACTAAAATACGAGTACGTCTGTTGATTGATCTGTTTTCAGCAGTATCATTAGATACTAATGGCACATACTCGCTACGTCCTGAAGCAATTAATTGTTTTGGATTAACACCTAATTGTTCCAATACTCTAACAATAGAAGTTGCACGTTTAACACTTAAATCCCAGTTGTCTTCAATTACGCCACCTTTTTTGTAAGGTACGCTATCTGTATGACCTTCAACCATACATTCGAAATCAGGTTTTCCGTTTACAACTGTTGCAACTTTAGCTAAAATTGTTTTAGCTTTTGCAGTTACGTTGTAGCTTCCGCTTTGAAACAATAATTTGTCAGCAATAGAAATATAGACAACACCTTTTTCAACATTGATTTGGATGTCTGGATCGCTCAAACCAACATCTTTCTTCAAGCTTGTTACAATAGCTAAAGTAACACTGTCTTTTTTAGTTAACGCGTCTTGTAAACGTGTAATTTTAAGATCTTTTTCTTTAAGGCTTTCTAGAGATCTTTCAAGATTCTCAGCACCTTTCTGAGTTAAAGTTGTTAAGTTGCCTTTGGTGTCAATTAAATCCTGATTGGTTCTACGCATATCAGCCAATTGCTCCTGTAAACCTTCAACACGTGCTAAAGCAGTAGCTCTCTCAGAGATGCAGCTGTTTAATTTTACTGTTGCGGTGTTTAATAAATCTTGTGTTTCTTTTTGTTTAGCTTCAAGTGCTGTGTATTGTTTTTTAGATACACATGAACTTAAAATAAGCAATGAAAACACGCTTAAAAAAATGATTTTTTTCATAATGGTAGTGATTAAATAATTAGAAATTTACGTGCCAAAAATATATAAAAAACCTCACTTAATAGACGGATTAACAAAAATTTTAACAGATTTGATTATTCGCTAAATTTCTTCCGATTTTTTACAAAATAAAGCCATACAATGGATCTCGTTTTATAATATTTTGAAAGCGAATCGACGTGCATATGTTGTTTTAATAACTGACGTTTTCTCAGCAAATACGGGAGGCTAGCATAGAAACTATAATGCGCTTTTAGGATGGCCATAATATGTTTGAGTTTAAACTCTGACAGAAATTTTAAAGCAGCAAGACCGTCCAGAAAAAGTCGCGTAAATATTAAAATGAACAAGTTTTTAGGAGCATTTTTTGTTAAAGTGAACAAACTGTTTCTGAAATTGAGATAAGTCTTCCTTGGATTTGTTGTTTTTAAAGTGGCGCCGCCAACATGATATACGGTCGAAGCACCCACATATTTTGCAATAACTCCTGAGTTATGGGCGCGCCAGCACAAATCAATTTCTTCCATATGGGCAAAAAATGATGCATCAAAACCGCCTAAGGTTTTAAACACCGATTTTCTGATAAAGAAGCAAGCGCCAGAAGCCCAAAAGATCTCAGTGGTGTCATTATATTGACCAGTATCTTTTTCAATCGTATCAAAAATGCGCCCTCTGCAGTATGGATATCCGAATTTGTCGATAAATCCACCTGCCGCGCCAGCATATTCAAAATAGGCTTTGTTTTTATAATCTAGAATTTTTGGTTGGACGATAGCCGTTTCAGCTTCGGTTTGGAATATTGATTGAATAGGGCTTAGCCAATCTGCCGTGACTTCAACATCACTGTTTAAAAGGCAATAGATGTCTTCGTCAACGTATTTTAAGGCATCATTATAACCTTTGGCATAGCCACCATTTTCTTTGTTTTCAATGATTTTCACCGTGGGATATGTCGATCTTACAAACGCAACCGAATTATCAGTAGATGCATTATCTGCCACATAAATAACCGCATCCTCAGAATGCAGAATTACTGAAGGCAAGAATTTCTCCAACAAATCTTTACCATTCCAGTTTAATATAACAATTGCTATTTTTTCTTTAGCCACGAATTCACGAATTTTATTTTTTATTAATGAATGGTATAAAAAAAAGGTTGATTATTAATCTGCTAAATTTTTGTCGATCCATACTGATTTTTTATTTTTCTAACCTCTAACCTCTAACCTCTAACCTCTAACCTCTAACATACTCCGGAATATCCTTCAAAAACACATACGTCTCCGCCTCAAAATCCATCTGACAGTAATAGTGTTCCAAACCATTAGTTACCATTAAATAGGTGGCTTTTAGTGCTAAGTTATAACGTGCAATTTGATCAAATGTACTTTGGTCAATGGCGATTTGTGGGGCTTTACATTCGACAATCAAATGGACATCGCCTTGTGTGTTGAAAACCACAATATCATAACGTTTTTTCAAGTTGTTGATGGTCAATTCCTTTTCAACATTAATCAAGGAATGCGGGTATTTCTTTTCGGTCATTAAGTACTGTACGCAGTGTTGACGCACCCATTCTTCGGGTTGTAAAATGATAAACTTTTTACGAACGGCGTCGAAAATAGATACTTTATTTTCGCTATTTTTGAATCGAAACGAAAACTTTGGAAAATTGAGTGGTTGCAAGGCTTTTAATTTAGACAATCCCAAAGTTAATCTTCAATAGTCAAATACCAAATTCCTTGAGGGAAAATCGGGGTTTGGTCATTGAGAATTTGAAAATTTATAAATTTTGGACGAAGTAAAACAGATAGTTGCTGATATCAAGAGCAGAAAGTTGAAACCGATTTATTTTTTAATGGGCGAGGAGGCGTATTATATAGATCGGATCTCAGATTTTATTGAGGATAATGTGCTTACTGAAGATGAACGCGGATTTAATCAGATGGTGCTTTACGGACGTGATGTGTCCATAGATGATATTGTATCGAATGCGAAGCGTTTTCCTATGATGGCCGAATATCAAGTCATTATTGTCAAAGAAGCTCAGGATTTATCGCGAACCATCGAAAATCTTGTCAATTACGCCAAGCAACCACAACCTTCGACCATTTTGGTAATGAATTATAAGTACAAAACGATTGATAAGCGAAAGTCACTCTACAAAACCCTGAATAAAATGGGCGTGGTTTACGAAAGCAAAAAGCTTTATGAAAACCAAGTGGCGGATTGGATCAAACGGGTGTTGGCGCCAAAAGATTATGGTATTGCTCCCAAAGCAGCTCAAATGCTGGTCGAATTTTTGGGAACGGATTTGAGTAAGATCAATAATGAACTGAATAAACTTCAGATTATTTTACCCAAAGGAACGCAAATCAGTCCGGAGCATATAGAAGAGAATATTGGGATTAGTAAAGACTTCAATAATTTTGAATTGCGAAAGGCTATTGGCGATCGCGATATAAAAAAGGCACATCAAATCGTTCACTATTTTGCCGAAAACCCGAAGGACAATCCGATGGTGGTTACCGTGTCTTTATTGTTTAATTTCTTTTCACAATTGCTCCATTTTCATGGTATGACCGATAAATCACCTCGAAATGTGGCTTCAGCATTAAAAATAAATCCTTATTTTGTAAATGAATATGTGACGGCAGCTCGTAATTTTCCGATGCGGAAAGTGAGTGAAGTTGTGGGTGTTTTACGTGAATTTGATGTTAAAAGCAAAGGTGTGGGTTCCAATGCGGTTTCGCAAGGCGATTTACTTAAGGAACTGTTGGTGCGGATTATGAGATAGATTGAGGTTTCCCGCCTTCGCTAAAGCTACTGACGGGTGAGCTTATTTCTAGTTTCTTGTTTCTTGTTTCTGGTTTCAGGTTGAGCTTGTCAATTGTTGAATGTATCTGCAATTGTTTTTAAATTCCTGTTGTTTTTTAGAACTTCAATTTCAACTTCAATTTCAACTTCAATTTCAACTTCGATTTCATTTTCACGTTTTACAACCTCTTAAACTCCAACATCACTTTTTCTAACCTTTTAAAATTGGCATCATAGGTCTCTCGAGTAGACGTTAAATCAATCCATAGATAGGATTTGGAAGTTTCAACAATGATATAGCAACAGTTGTAAAAAGTGTCATAAGCTTTCAATTGTACTTTAAAAGCCTTTCCAATAGTTGCAAATTCATCCATGTTTTTTTTGAACAATACGATATGATCTTCCGACCATTTGGGAGTATCGCCTGACTTGTATCCAGTAATGACCCAGTTTTCAAAATTTGCTAAGGATTTAAATTTATCCTTATCAAAAGCCTTAAATAAAAGGGCAGCTTTCGATTTGTCTATTTCAGGCAAAGTGCCTCCAAAAAAGTTAGTACTTGGTGTTTCTTTGATTTCCCACCATTTAGGAATAATTACTTGGTAGGCGAATGTAGTGTCTGTGTAATTCAGTTTGTCCTGACCTGATTTTTGTTTTTTTATAATTTCTGAAACAGAATTAGTAGCTGTTGACTTTGTTTGAGAAAAACCTATAAAAGACACTTGCAAAAGAAGAATCAAGGTCACCGAAATTTTTATGTTCATGCGCGAAAATTAGGGTTTTGTGATATATTTTTTTATTTCAGCTGCCTCGGTGTCGAGAGGTATTGGTATTCTCTAATCTAGAGAATTAGAGTTTGAATACTTTCGAAGTGAAGATTTTATCTTATAATTTCTCCAGCTCCAAATGATAATCGTATTGTAAGTCTTCATGTAAAGTGCCTACAATCTTTTTTATAAGCAAAATCTGACGCTCATAGATATTGATGAGCGTCACATTATCAAAAATGGAAGGTTTGAACTCTTTTAAAACAAAACAAAAATGGAGTAAGAGTTCCACTTCGGTTTCTTTTTTTAACGAATATCGGGCGTATTTCTTAATATTTCTAAGAATCTTACGAACGCTTTTCTTAATATAGAAATAACTATTGGTATTGATCTCCTCAAACTGTTGATCTATTTCAGCTTTCACGGTTTCGATATACCCAGATTCATCGTGCGCTTCAAACAACAAATAAGTAAGCAGTTCCTTGTTTTCTTTTTTAAACTTAGAAAGACGCAAACAAAGCTCCAGCAATTCTTCGGCGGAGCGATGCTTTAATTCTTTCTTAATGGTAACAACAGAAACCGCTTTCATCTCAAACTATTTTTTACCGTCCACGGAATACTTTCCAGCACCCGCCAAAGCGATAGCGATAAAGGCAATCATATACATAATCGCTTTTTCCTTAACGGCAAAATCGTCATGAGCATGCACTACAAAAGTCGCAGCTGCCATGGTCAAAATAGTAGGAATGGCCGCAATCCGTGTTTTAAAGCCGATGAGCACTAATAATGGACCAATGGCTTCACCTAAAACTGCTATGATAAGTGTGGCGGTTCCACCAATGCCAATAGGATCAGGGAATCCAGAAGGATTGCTAAAAAGCATGCTGACTTTTGGAATACCGTGCGTCAACATGGCTCCTGAAAAGCCAATTCTTAAAATAGCAAGTGCAAAATCGTTAAAATTATTTTTCATTTAAAATGGTGGTTTTAAGAATGAATGGATGTATTCAGAATAAAAATGTGATGTCTGAATCAGAAAATGAACTGGATTTATAAATTATCTTAATTTCGGATATTTGTCAGGACTGACTTCATGCATCATCGCATAAACATTTTCAAAAATATCTTCAACTGAAGGTTTTGAAAAATAGTCGCCATCCGTACCATAGGCAGGACGGTGTGGACGCGCCGTTAAGGTTTTTGGCTGACTGTCTAAATATTGATAGGCGTTTTGTGTGCTTAAAATTTCATTCAGGATAAATGCAGAAGCCCCACCCGGAACATCTTCATCAATGATCATTAATCGGTTGGTTTTGGCAACACTTTGGACAATATCATGATTTAAATCGAAAGGCAACAAGGACTGAACATCAATCACTTCGGCGTCGATTCCCACTTCTTGTAATTCTTTGGCCGCTTGTTCAACCAAACGCAAAGTGGAACCATAGGATACTAAGGTGATGTCATTACCCTTTTTAACTGTTTCCACCACGCCGATCGGTGTTTTAAACTCTCCCAAATTAGTTGGTAACTTTTCTTTAAGGCGGTAACCGTTTAGGCATTCCACCACTAAAGCAGGTTCATCACACTCCAAAAGTGTGTTGTAAAAACCAGCAGCTTTAGTCATATTTCGGGGCACCAAGACATGGATGCCTCTGATCAAATTCAAAATACCTCCCAATTGAGATCCCGAATGCCAAATACCTTCCAATCTGTGGCCTCTTGTTCTCACAATTACTGGTGCTTTTTGCTTGCCGTGTGTTCTGTAATGTAAAGTGGCAAGGTCATCGCTCATGATCTGAAGCGCATAAAGAATATAGTCCAAATATTGAATTTCGGCAATAGGACGTAAACCGCGCATAGCCATCCCAATACCTTGACCCATAATAGTAGCTTCACGAATGCCAACATCGGCAACTCTAAGCTCTCCATACTTTTCCTGTAAGCCTTCCAAACCTTGGTTAACATCGCCAATTGCTCCTGTGTCTTCACCAAATATCAAAGCTTCAGGATGTTTATTGAAAATGACATCAAAATTATCGCGAAGCACCAAGCGGCCATCTACATCTTCTGCGGAAGCGTCATAGGTTGGTAGAACCTCTTTGATATATAAAGCCGATTTTTTTGATTGGCTAAATAAATGGGAACTGTATTTTGGTTGAATCCGCTCTAAATAGGCATCGATCCAAGCGTTGGTAGCATCTTTTTGGACAGAATTTTCGGAAATCACATAACGCAATGATCTTCTTACCGCTGATGCAATATCTTTTCTGACAGGCTCCGCAATATGGGATAATTCCGTAATCACATGTTCAATGAAAACTTTGTTGGCACTTGAATTGGCTAAATTAGTAATCAATTGAAAAGCTTCCTGTTGTTCCTCTTTTAAAGGGGATTGATAGGCGTCCCAAGCGGCTTTTTTGCCTTCTCTAACGTTCTTTTTTATGTTTTTATCGATGGTATCCAATTCAAATTCCGTAGAAATGCCATTGGAAATCATCCAGTCGCGCATTTTACGAATACAATCGCGTTCGATTTCCCAATCTAAACGCTCTTTGCTTTTGTAACGCTCATGGGATCCAGAGGTGGAGTGGCCTTGAGGCTGTGTAAGTTCAACAACATGAATCATCACAGGGACATGTTCTTCCCTTGCAATTTTTGAGGCTCGTTGATAGGTTTCAACTAAGGCGACATAATCCCAGCCCTTAACTTTTAGTATTTCGTAGCCTTTATTTTGCTCGTCGCGTTGGAAACCTTTTAGGATTTCTGAAATACTTTCTTTGGTAGTTTGATGTTTGGCGTGCACTGAAATGCCATATTCATCATCCCAAATACTGATAACCATCGGTACTTGCAAAACTCCTGCAGCATTGATGGTTTCAAAAAACAAGCCTTCACTGGTACTGGCATTTCCGATGGTACCCCAAGCCACTTCATTTCCTTTATTTGAGAATTTAGTGCTGTCAATACCCTTGACATTTCGATATATTTTTGAGGCTTGTGCTAAGCCTAAAAGCCGTGGCATTTGTCCTGCGGTAGGAGAGATGTCGGCACTTGAATTTTTTTGTTGTAAGAGGTTTTTCCACTCGCCTTTTTCATCTAAACTGTGTGTGCCAAAGTGGCCACCCATTTGACGTCCTGCCGACATCGGATCGTGGTTAATATCAGGATCGCCATATAATCCGGCAAAAAACTGCTGAATACTCAATTCGCCAATCGCCATCATAAAGGTTTGATCCCTGTAATAGCCAGAGCGGAAATCGCCGTTTTTAAATACTTTGGCCCATGCCAATTGAGGCACTTCCTTTCCGTCTCCAAAAATTCCAAACTTCGCTTTTCCAGTCAGAACTTCGCGTCTGCCCAACAAACTACACTCTCTGCTGGTCATTGCAATTTTATAATCACTTAAGATTTCGGATTGAAATTCTTCGAAGGATATGTCTTTGGTTATTTTTGGCGTCGTTTGCATATAGTGCGTATTGGTTATTGCAAAAGTAGTTAAATTCGAATGGTTTTGCAATTCAAATACCTATTCAACGATAATATTACATTGTGGTCATTAAACAGAAACACCTTACCGTGTTAGGGGTAAGGTGTTGTTTTGTAGCGTTTTATTTGTGTTTACTCCTCGAGTAAGGTCGTGTTAAAGAGTTTTAAAATACGCTTATATTCATCCGTCCAACTGCTTGGCTCCACAAAACCATGATCTTCTGCTGGATAAACGGCCATTTCCCAATTGTCCTTGCCCAATTCAATCAAACGTTGGGCTAAACGCACCACATCCTGAAAATGTACGTTAACATCCAGCATGCCGTGAGCTATGAGGAGATTGCCTTTTAAGCCTTCTGCAAAATAAATAGGCGAGGAGCGTTCGTAGGCGATAGGATCATTAAAAGGCTCGTTTAAAATATTGGCAGTGTATCCGTGATTGTAATGTGCCCAATCTGTAACCGAGCGCAATGCCGCACCAGAAGTGAAGGTATCCGCTTCATTAAACAGAGCCATTAACGTGATAAATCCGCCGTAGCTGCCACCATAGATACCGATTTTATCCTTGTCAATGCCGTAATTTTCCATCAGATATTTAGCGCCATCCACTTGATCAGATAAATCTTTTCCGCCCATATGTCTGTAAATTCCAGTACGCCAATCTCTGCCGTAACCTGCACTTCCTCTGTAATCGATATCGATAACGGTGTAGCCTAAATCGGTTAATAAGTTATGAAACATATATTCTCTAAAGTAAGAAGACCACCATTTATGGACATTCTGAAGATAGCCTGCGCCATGGACAAAAATTACCGCAGCATTATTTTTAACTGAGGCTTCAGGTACATAAAGTCTGGCAGGCACCTGCGCGCCATCTTCAGCTTTAAAGCTAATGAGTTGTGGATCTCTCCAATTATAGCTTTTGAAAACGTCAGATTGTCCTGAAGTCAATTGAATGGCTTTGGACTTAGCGTCGTTCTTTTTTAGATAAAGCTCCCAAGGTTGGTTGCTATAGGAATGAAGAATCGCAATATTTTTTTCATCTGGAGATAAGCTCACGTCATTATTACCAGTCATACTGGTCAATTGCTCCATTTTCCCTCCCATTAAAGGCATTTTATAGAACTGACGTTCGCCAGGACCTACTTCAGAAGTGGTGAGGTACCAGCTTTTTTGATCATTGGACATAAACGGATCGAAAACTTCATAATTCCCTGAAGTCAAGGCTGTTTTATTGCCATTGTTGACTTCTAAAAGATATAAATGAGAATAGCCAGTGGCTTCCGATTGAAAATAAATATGCTTGTTATCTGGCAACCAGCCCAAAGTGCCACCGCCCAGCGACCATCCAATACCAGGGCCGGCAATCCATGCTTCATCACGCTGTCTGTCTAAACTGGTTAAGGCACCAGTAGTTAAATCTATTTTGGCAATCCAACGGTCTTTATTGTCTTTGGAGCGCACATTCACGATCGCCTGTTGGCCATTATCAGAAAAATAAGCGTTTGAAATCGTAATATCGCGGTCTTTTTCTTCCCAAACCTTGTTTGGATAATCTTTAACGTAATCTGGTAAATCTTTAATGCCAGGTAAGGTGTTGGTTTGAACTTTATAAACCGTGTCTTTTTCTATATTATAAATGGCCAATTCCACTTTGGTTGGGTCATCGCCAACTTTAGAACGGGTGTTCAAATCTTTGGTGTAGCTGGACGCATCAATATAATTTGGAACGATGGTATTATCGCTTTTACCACGATGGTAGAGGTTAAACGTTACATATTTTGCATCTGGAGACACTTTCAGATTAAGGATTTGATTGTCACCAGCATAATAAGTATAGGGATCTTTGTCTTTGCGTTCGTCTTTGATTTTTTTTGTGCTTTCTTGTTTGTCTTTGCGTTCTTTGACAACACTTAGTAATTTCAGATTTTCCTCTTCCAAAAACGAGGCTTTTTCTGATGATTTAGGCTCTTTCTTTTTCGATTCGTCTCCCGATTTAATTTCGGTTAACTTCTTTAAGATGCCTGATTTTTGTGAATAGATATAGGCATTGTTCTCCGCTTCAAAAGCTATCCAATCTTCATTGGCCAAGAAATAAGGGCTACCGATGTTTTTTGGGAATTGTAGCAATTCTGTTTTTTTACCAGATTTGACATCAAGGACAATTAAAGCGTTGCCTTTGGAATAAATCTTTTTGGTTTTTGCTTTATCGAAAGTGCCTCGAGTAAAATCGATGTTTTTTTCTTCGGTCCAGCTTACTTTTTCAATTTTTTTAGGATTTGCCAATCGGAGGCGGTACAAAGAATCCGATGGATCATTATCCGAATTGTAATTAAAATAAATAGCACTGCTGTTTTGGTCCCATTTTACATTTGAAGGGAATGTCCCCATCCATTTGGGATCTTGCATTATTTCCTCAACGGAAAGTTCACTTTTTTGCGCGTAGATGTTGATGAATAGAAATGAAAATAGGAGGCTGAAGAAAATGGATTTACTCATTGATATGAAGTTAGTTGTTGGTTTTAAATTAAAGCACAAATGCTCGATTACAAACTTATCAATTTTCAATAAGTTTTAAGCATAGACTTGGCGTTAAATAAATTTGAAAATAAGTGATGGATTTAGATGATAACGGATTGCTAAGTGTTATTACACAGAGATGCGCGGAGATTTTATTGAGCTTCACGGAGTTTTATGGACTTGGCAACTTAACAACTCACATCTCAACGTACATTACAAAATCTTTGCAGTTAATCTTCATGCTTGTGTTTAAACGCAAGGACGCTAGGTTTTTTCGCAAAGGTCGCAACGGAATGGCGATGTTTTTGTGTTTCATTTTCTAATTCAAGTTCAGATTCATTTTCAATTTAAACTTCATTTTCAATTTCAAATTCTCCGCGTCCCTTGCGCTCAACTTTGCGCCCTTTGAAATTAAACTTCATTCTTGTGATTAAACGCAAGGACGCTAGGATTCTTCGCAGAGGTCGCAACGGAATGTCGTTAATCTTTTGTATTTCAACTTCTAATTCAAGTTCTGATTCATTTTCAATTTCAAATTCTCCGCGTCCCTTGCGCTCAACTTTGCGCCCTTTGCGGTTAAACTTCATTCTTGTGTTTAAACGCAAGGACGCTAGGTTTCTTCGCAAGGGTCGCAACGGAATGTCGTTAATCTTTTGTATTTCAACATCTAATTCAAGTTCAAATTCATTTTCGATTTCAACTTCGATTTCAACTTCAATTTCAATTTCCAAACAGCATCAAAACCACTTCCGCCTGAAAAGACCCAATAAAACCTCAGGATCTAATGTGAATTTAATACGGATGCGTTGGCTGTAGTTAGGTTGATCAATTTCCCATCCTAAATTTGAATAGAGCGGGAAATAAAGTTCGAAATAATCGGTTACTAAATTGAGTCGAATTCCAGAGTCATACATAAATTCGGGATTGAAGGATCGGTTTTTCACCAAACCAATATCGCCATAAGCTTCAATATAGCGCCATATAGTTGTGCTCACATTAGCAGTAGCCATCCATTGATTGGCGAAAGGCGTCTCTAGTTTGGACTTAAATCCACCTTCGGCAATGATAATTTGCTGACTGAAGATCCCTGAGTTTTCAGAACGTCCCAAATAGTTATAATCAAATAGGTAATCGGTTGGTCGGTCTAAAGCAAAGCTAAAATAGTCGGAGGTTGGATCGGTTTTATTGTATAGAAATGTCCCAGCAAAAAACCTGAAATTGAATTGTCGGTTGCCTTCTGTAAGTTTTCGCCACTCGTAGTTGATTGCTATTTTTCCGAACTTTTTAGCGGCTTGAAAATCATAATAAAATTTTGAAAAATCAATCAAATCAGTATGGGCATTCACATATCGGATGTTAAAAACACTATAATCAGGATCGATTACGGTAAGCATTGGATTGTCCTTGAGGGATCTGGAAATATCTAAATACCTCAAATTTATATAACTCGATTTGTTGGATCTAAAGTTATTGTTGTCTCTAAAATGAAAGGAGACACTGGGACTGATTTTGGTTACAAAGGCATTTTTCGCAAAAGAGGCATAAGCACCGCTCAGGCCATAGGTGATCATATGTAGGTTTTTATCGTCAACATGCTGTGTATAGAGACCCATGGCGCTGCCAGTAATGGTTTCTGAATTAAAAGAATATTTGGGTGACAGTCTATAGGTGAAATTTTTCATCAATAGCGTTTTGTTATAAATTTTGGCACCCAGCGTGAAGCCGTCATAAATATTGTTGAATTCTACTAATGGCATAAAAAACACCTGATCATAGTTGGGATCTTCAAAGTCCTTAAACAAGCGAAACTGTAAAGGTTTGTTGTTGAAAAACCAGCCTCTTAGTGACTTCCAATTGTCTCGAAGGTTATTTTCGGGAATTGTATTATCGTAATTCAGCACCAACTTGGTAGCCTCGTTGCGCGGAATGGTTAATGTTTTTGAACCATAGATATGCTCGATCCATGTTTTTGATAGTACGGAATCATTTTTAAGAGTAAATAGAGAAACAGGGAAATTGTTTTTTCGTTTATTCTTAATGGTAAAGGTGACAGAATCATCAGTTTTGACAATATCCTTAATTCTAAAGTCTATTTTTTTTCTGCTATTGAGATAGTCTTCAAAAAACCAATCGACGTCTTTATCAGTATTCTTTTTTAATAAGTTTTCAAAATCGGCAGAGGTCGTGTTTTTTAATTTTGAAATTTCAAGATATTCTTGAATGGTTTTTTCAACGACATCACCATTGACAAAATCATCTAAATATTTCAATCCGATCCCTGCTTTATATTTCCCGGCGATACTGGCGTTGAATTTCAATAATGCATCTTTAGGCATTGTTAAGGCTTGATCCCTGTTGGTGCGCGCCATTTGCATGAAATAAAGATTGTATTGCTCATTAAAATTAAGACTGGCGGCATGAAATGAACGAGCGCCCCAATAATCGCCTAAAGTGCCCAACAATTTAAGATCCGGATAGTTCTCTTCCACATATTTCATCAAATAATAAATCTGAATGCCATCACTTAGCCAATAATCCTCTCGCGGATTTAATAAGAGCGTGTTGTCAAGGTAGTTGCCGAGGGTGGTTTTCAAAAGCTTAAGCTCATATTGCAGGTTTCCAGGAAATGGATTCAGGAATTTGGGCAATTGATTCAAGCCATAAAGTGGATCTTTTTTATATTCGATATTTGTTACTAAAAGAAAATCATGCGGATATTTCCCTAGGTTTTTAGTAATGAATTGCGTGATTTTATCGGTAAGGATGGCACGATCGATAGGCATGATGCCTTCATTTTCCAAATCAGTAATGACCGTGAAATTATCTGTCTGTACAAAATTAAATTTCGGGAATTTATTGAGATAGAGTTTGCTGTCCACCCGATCTTTTCCATAAAGATAAAAGGTTTGTGTGCTGTCATGGGGCACCGTTTCTTGAATGGCGAGTTCAGAATAAACGCCATAATTTTTCGGAAATTCTATTTTGAGACTGATATCGGCTTTTGGAACAAACAGATCGTCCAAGTTTTTATTGCTGT
The DNA here is from genome assembly GCF_053579655.1 of Gelidibacter sp. Taxonomy (NCBI): domain Bacteria; kingdom Pseudomonadati; phylum Bacteroidota; class Flavobacteriia; order Flavobacteriales; family Flavobacteriaceae; genus Gelidibacter; species Gelidibacter sp. Next base: position 55,777 of record NZ_JBMDWE010000024.1, read on the forward strand.
AATAATGCCAAGCTCCATCATAAACGGCAGGAGTGATGTACCAATATTTTAAATTAAGATCGTTAGCTTCCGTAATTCCATAATCCGTAAAGGTATCATCGGGAAATCGCAGATTGTAAAAAAGGTCAATTTGATAATACTCGTTTGGCAATAGCGGCGTGGACAGCTCTACTTCTACAACATCAGGATGCTGTTTTAATCTGGTATGATTGAGTTCCTTTCCAGTTTCATCTTTTATTGCGGTAATATTTGTAAAACCTCGCATTTCATTGGTCGCAAAGTGGAATTTTGTACTGTATTCTTCGGCAAACCGAATGGCCAACGGAGTTCTTTTGGTTGAGAAACTATTGTTCCAATCGTTTAGGTAAATCGTTTTTAATGTATCGTTTGTGTTATTTTGATAGCGAATGGTCTGCGAGACTTTTGCACTCTTTTTTCCCACGTCAAATGTAGCATCGATGTCGATCTTATTTTGACCAAACATCAATGCCGCATAGAAAACCAATAAACTGAAAAGAAACCGTCTTTTTAATGTGCTAAATGACAAATTTTAAAGTTTTAAAATTCTGTTAGAGCCCGAAGGATTATTCCTGGTTTTTCGCAAAAAAAAGATTTCGGCCAAGGAATCTCTAATTTAAGTTGTTGGTGATTTATAAGAAATTATCTGATATATTTTCCGCCAACATATCAATTCGTATCGTTATACGAGCTCTAATTTATTCAAATTTTAGAACTAATAGTAAAAATTTATTGTTTAAAATTTAGAAGTTCGGACTTAATTCAAACTCCTTGTAAAAACTGTTTAGAATTTCAATAACCTCATCAGGCGTATCCACTATATGAACAAGATCCAAGTCCTTTGCGCTGATGGTGCCAAATGAATCTAAAAGTGTACTTCGTACCCATCCTAAAAGGCCTTCCCAAAACTCAGTGCCCACTAAAATGATCGGGAATTCTTCAATTTTATTGGTCTGAATTAGTGTAATGGCTTCAAATAATTCGTCCAAAGTTCCAAAACCCCCAGGCATCACCACAAAACCTTGCGAATATTTTACAAACATGACCTTTCTGACAAAAAAGTAGTCAAAATCCAAGCTTTTATCAGCGTCTATATAGGGATTGTCGTGTTGCTCAAAAGGTAAATCAATATTCAGACCCACCGAAGTTCCGCCAGCAATATGGGCGCCTTTGTTTCCTGCCTCCATGATGCCCGGACCGCCACCAGTGATAACACCGTAACCATGTTCGACAATTTTTCTGGCCACTTCTTCTGCTAATTTATAATATTTATGATCTGGTTTGGTACGGGCTGAACCAAAAATGGAAACACAAGGTCCAATTTTGCTCAATTTTTCATAACCGTTTACAAACTCGCCCATTATTTTAAAAATGGCCCAAGAATCGTTTGTTTTTATTTCATTCCAAGATTTACTGTGTTTTTCTAATCTCATTAGATATATTCTTTATTGATTGTGTTATTAGTCTTCAGTATTCAGTCTTCAGTCTTCAGTCTTCAGTCGGCAGTTGGCAGTCGGCAGTTGGCAGTTGGCAGTCTTCAGTCTGAGAACATCTGTCATTGGTCTTCTCTAAATTCTATCCTCTTTCTTCTCCCTTTAGAAATGCCAAAACAGACAAATTTAATGGAAAATATCATAATAAGTTCGATTCGATCAATTTTAAAAAAATTTTAGATTGGAAATTGGAAAGTTAGATGGATGGTTAATGACCTGCTTCAAATTGTTGATTATTTAGGTTAGATAAGGTGTTGTTTGGTTATTGAATCTCGACGATCATGTACTATTTCGTGGGAATTCTTGAAGCCATAGAATGGTGACATCATCGTAAATTTCCTATAATTTGGTTAAAGATGATGTCATTATGAAGAAAAGCAGGATGTACCTCATTAACTTAGAGTTTAATTGTCACATCATCAATTATTAATATTTCTATTTATAAAGCGTCTTAACAATAAAAAAAGGCAAATCTCTCGATTTACCTTTTTATATGTGCGTTTTTTATAATACTAATAAAGTGTGCTTATAGCGGTCTACGACCAGAAATGATATTGTAAAGAATAGCAATCACTGCGATTACTAAAAGAATGTTGATTAAGCCACTGTTTGACATGCCTGCTACAACACCAAAAAATCCTAAAAGCCATATTATAATACAAATTACGGCTACAAGCCAAAGAATATTTCTCATAATAGTTAGTTTTAAAGTTAAGTACCAAGGTAATAAAAATTAGGACTATCTTGTGTGCTTATATGAGTAAAACTTTAACACAATTGATTAAGGTTTATTAGTGGAACTCTTAAATTGCTTCGTTTTTGTGAATTTCAAGTTCTTTTTTTAGGAATTTTGCAGTGTAGCTTTTCCTGTGTTTCGCCACTTCTTCCGGAGTTCCTTCTGCAATGACTTCTCCACCGCCTTTGCCGCCTTCATAGCCTATATCTATAATATAATCTACTGTTTTGATGACATCCATATTATGTTCAATAATTAAGATGGTATTTCCTTTATTAACCAATTTATTGAGAACATTCATCAAAACTCTAATATCTTCAAAGTGAAGGCCTGTGGTAGGTTCGTCTAAAATATAAAAGGTGTTTCCTGTATCGCGCTTGCTCAATTCAGTCGCTAGTTTGATACGCTGTGCTTCGCCTCCAGAAAGCGTAGTGCTTTGCTGTCCAAGCGTGATATAACCCAAGCCAACATCTTTGATCGTCTTGAGTTTGTTGTGGATTTTTGGAATGTGTTCAAAGAAATCAACCGCTTCATTTATGGTCATGTCCAAAGTATCGCTAATCGATTTTCCTTTGTAACGAATTTCAAGGGTTTCTCTATTAAAACGTTTGCCTTGGCAAGTTTCACATTCGACATAAACATCGGGCAAAAAGTTCATTTCAATAACTCGTAAACCACCACCTTGACAAGTTTCACAACGCCCACCTTTCACGTTAAAACTAAAACGTCCTGGTTTATAGCCACGAATCATGGCTTCTGGAATCTTGGCAAATAAACTGCGAATTTCGTCAAAGGTTTTGGTGTAAGTTGCAGGATTGCTACGAGGCGTTCTTCCAATAGGCGATTGGTTAATGTCAATCACTTTGTCAATATGCTCCAAGCCTTTAATGCTTTTATAAGGCATTGGTTTTTTGACACCATTAAAATAATGAGCATTGAGAATAGGGTACAGCGTTTCATTGATCAAAGTCGATTTTCCACTGCCAGAAACTCCTGTCACGCCAATCATCATTCCTAACGGGAGTTTTACAGAAACGTTTTTTAAATTATTGCCCGTGCAGCCTTTCAACTCTATAAACTTGCCATTGCCTTCACGTCGTTTTTTCGGAATTTCGATTTGTTTGGTGCCGTTTAGATAATCTGCGGTAAGCGTGTGGTGTGTTTTAAGTTCTTCAGGCGTTCCAATACTGATGATCTCGCCACCATACTTTCCAGCTTTTGGGCCGATATCAATCACATAGTCGGCACTTTCAATCATGTCCTTGTCGTGCTCCACCACAATAACAGAATTACCGATATCACGAAGTGCGATCAATGATTTGATTAATTTTTCGTTGTCACGCTGATGTAAACCAATACTTGGTTCATCCAAAATATAGAGCACGCCGACCAATTGTGAGCCAATTTGAGTGGCCAATCGGATCCGTTGTGCCTCACCGCCTGATAATGATTTTGAACTTCTATTAAGTGATAAATATTCCAATCCAACATCTAATAAAAACTGCACACGGGTTCTGATTTCTTTTATAATTTCTTCGGAAATCTGGAATTGCTTATCGGATAATTTCGGAGCCAAATCAGAAAACCATTGCGCCAAATCGCTAATGTCCATATTGGCCAATTCAGCAATATTCATTCCGTTGACCCTAAAATAAAGTGATTCTTGACGTAAACGCGAGCCATGACATAAGTCACATTCCACCTTGTCCATATACTCTTTTGCCCAACGTTTTAAAGAAGTTGTTTCGGCTGTAGTAAATTGATTCTCAATAAAATTGGCGACCCCTTCAAAATCGATTTTGTAATCTCTGGTAACCCCAAGCGTTTTGCTTTCTACAGAAAACTTTTCGTTGCCACCATATAAAATCATTTTTTTAGCCTCTTCAGGTATGTCCTTGTAAGGATCCGTCAACTCAAAGTTGTACCGTTGGGCAATGGTTTCAAATTGTTTGAAGATCCAGCTGTTTTTATAAGGACCGTGAGGAACTAAAGCACCAGCTTTTATAGAAAGACTGTCGTCAGGAATGATTTTTTTATCATTAACCTGATAGAGTTTGCCAATTCCATTACATTTTGGACAGGCACCTTTTGGCGAGTTGAAAGAAAAGTTATTCGGCTCAGGGTTTGGATAGGAAATTCCTGAAGTGGGACACATCAAACTTCTGCTAAAATAGCGTGTTTCATTCGTGTCTTGATCCAATACCATAAGGATGTCCTCCCCATGATACATGGCCGTATTAATCGTTTCGGTGAGACGTTTGTCATTATCGACAGAATCATCAATTTTAAGACGGTCGATGACAATTTCAATATCATGATTTTTATAACGGTCCAATTGCATGCCTTTTACCAAGTCCTTGACTTCGCCATCGGCACGTACTTTAACAAAGCCTTGTTTGGCGATTTGCTCAAACAATTCACGATAATGTCCTTTACGTGAGCGAATCACAGGCGCTAAAATATTGATGCGTTTGCCGTTAAAAGTTTCTTTGATCAGACTTTTGATTTGCTCATCGGTATAACTGACCATTTTTTCGCCCGTATTATAGCTATAAGCGTCACTTGCTCGCGCGTATAACAAACGTAAAAAGTCGTAGATCTCTGTAATCGTACCCACGGTTGAACGTGGCGATTTGCTGGTGGTTTTTTGCTCAATGGCGATCACCGGTGAAAGACCATCGATTTTATCCACATCGGGACGCTCTAAACCCCCGAGAAATTGACGGGCATACGCCGAAAATGTTTCTATATAACGTCGTTGACCTTCGGCATAAATGGTATCAAAAGCCAATGACGATTTACCGCTCCCAGAAAGTCCTGTAATGACGACAAGTTTTTCTCGGGGAATGGAAACATCTATGTTTTTTAGGTTGTGAACGCGCGCGCCTTGAACCTCAATTGTATCTTCAAATTGACTCATGGAATTGTAGAATGGGCTTTAGCAAAATCATCTGACTGCTCAGTAATCCAAACAGGGTTGCAAAGATACAGTTTCTGCATTAAATTATGAAGTGAGGGTTGCTTAGAGTTTTGTTAAATAAGTGCTTGGTTTTTAGGAGTTACAATTTCTAAAATATGAAAATCATGAAGTGTTTAGTCGAAATAAAATCGATTTTAAATCATTGTTGACAGATTAAAGCTGCGTTGATCTACTAAGAATAGAGATAAATAAAGGTATTTCAATGTTTTTGACCCTCAATATCCTTCATTTCGAGGTTTTTTGAAAACTATTGCTAAATCATCATAACCTATTCTAATTATGAATTTCACAGCCCTTATTTTCAATTAATTACGTGGTTAGTCTTTGTTCTTGGTTCTATCAGCGAGGCAGCGGTTACTGAGCTTGTCGAAGTGTCTTAATTCTTTTTCGGACAATAGTGATTATAAATATATGCTTCAGTTTTAAATACTTTAAAAAAAGTAATATACTTGTGGTTCATTACAAAAAGTGCTTTGCTCTATGGATGGAGCATAGTATCGGAGAAATGAAAATTATAAATATAATCTAACATAGATTCCCTCCTTCGTGGGAATGAAAAAACATTTTTCAATGCAATTACTAGGAATTAGCTCCAGAATAAACCACCCAGAATTTGGCAAAGGCGTCGTAACCAACGTCACCTCAAAACATTATTGGGTAACATTTATTGACAGCGGATTAGAAACGATTGACCTCGATTCGGAATTTGAAGTCATCGAAGCCGCAGAAGATGATGTAGATACCATCAGTTTTCATGAAGTGGAAACTACTCTAAAATCTATTTTGAAGAAATGGAGCGACGTGAGCGAAGTCGTGACCATCGCTGATAAGTGGAAAGGTGGCAAACTCATTTTACAGCCGGGAGATTCTAATCTAAAATCGAGTGAAGTGCCTATTGATACGTTTTTTCATAAAATCACGATGGTTCGTGACCGTTTGCGTGTGATGGAGCAAAAAATCAATAGCAGTAAGCTCGACGAACAAGAAAAGATTGAGCTGCAGCAATATATTACCAGAAGTTACGGCAGTTTGACCACCTTTAATGTTTTGTTTAAGCATGCTAGTCAAAACTTTGTGGGGCAGAAGGGGTAGAATTCAGTCTTCAGTTGGCAGTCTTCAGTTGGCAGTCGCAGTCACAGTCTCAAGGGCAGCAGATAGGACAATAGTTCTCAGGTTTTAGTTGTTAGTGGGAAGTTAAAAGTTTTTACTAGAACCAATTTCTTTGTGAAACTCTGTGTTTCCTTTGTGCAACTCTGTGTAATAGCATTCACGGTTACATTCATAGTCACAACGGCTGAAGGCAGGGGCTATAGTTGCTAGATTATAGTCGGTAGTGGGTAGTTGAAAATTTTTGCTATTACATATTATTTTGTGAAACATGTGTCGTTTATTTTTTAGAAATAAATCGGTTAATTCAATTGAAAAACATAATTTTTACTGAACACTGAACACTGAACACTGAACACTGAACACTGCCCGTCCGCAGCTTTTGCGAAGGGGGGAACTCATAATTTATTTCTGTCCAACTATATCCGTGATCTCTATGCCAATGACCATAAACTTATGAAAAGTTGGTAATTGCGCACCGCTTTCGGTGGTTGTCCAATCGCTCCAAGTGGCTTCCAAACCGTTAATTGGTAAAATGTTCACCCACATTTGGAAGCTTGTTGGTTTTCCTGAAGCATCCAAATGCCACAGATAAGAATCTCCAGGCGTAGTGCCTCCACAGCTGTAAGTGACTAAAAGTGCTTCTTGGCCATTTTCTAAAGTTACCAAGCTGCGCTGTGTTCCTGAATCGAAAACTTTATAGGGCGCCACTAACCAGAATGAGTCATTATTAAAATAAACGATTGCTTTTTCAATAAGTTCTTTTGACGAGTTGCCTTCTACTTTTATGTCGTTTTGAAAGGCTTCACTCTTAGAGGTATCGTTCAAGTCGAGATTGATTTTATAAGCTTTCCAAAACACTTCACACGTATTTTCGGCCTTATTCCACTTATAGTGATGTCTTTTATTGAAGGTCCATTCTATATAGTCAGTGTTTTTATAGGCCTCATAATCGAGGGCATTTAGCATTTTTGTCGCCAATTGTTCCGCTTGCGGACCTTCGATTCCTGTGGGTAACTCTTCATTATATTTAAAGTATAAAATACCAAATAGGAAAAGGGTAGGTAGCGTAAAGAAGACGATGACTCCTGCTACGATTTTTAATATTTTTTTCGGACTTGCCACGGATGATTTTTTTGTTAAAAATAGTTGTTGCAAATATAGTTGTTTCACAGAGACACCCTGAATAATATGAGATGCACAAAGAAATATGTAATAAAACGCTGTGTACCTCCACGTTTCTTAGTGTAAATCTGTGAAATAACTCAGCCCTAATTATCTATTCCAAAGTGTAATCCAACTTCAGCGCTGCTAATTTTTCACTCGAAAACAAACGCAATTCCTCAAAAAAAGAAGTGAATTCTGCTTCAAATTCCTGATAGAATTCCTTGAGTTCGTCGGTGGCGCGATCCATTCCAACAATATTTTTTGTCCGTCTGTTCATGCCATTTAATACGTTTTGGATGCCTTCAATTTTCGCATAGTTCAATAACCAGTTATCGGAAAGCATATAGGGCATCATTTTTTGTATGCGCGATGGGAGCAGATCATTATGTATTCGCAAGGATTCATAGAAGTCATCCACATATATTTTTAATGGTATTTCTGAATAGGAGGACCAATTTTTAGCTAAAAAATGATCGTATAAAATATCGACAATCACACCACTATAATGACCGTATCGGGGATGTAAGCGTTTGGTACTTAATCTAACGGTAGGATGCGCATCGGTAAACGTGTCAATTTCGCGATGTAAAAGAACGCCAACTTGAATGGCATTGGGATAATTTTGATACCGTTTGCCTTTAATGCCGTCGGCAATAAAGTTTCCAATAGTGATCATTTCGTTGTCTCCCGAAAGGTAAATATGGGCTAAAAAATTCATTCAATAAATATATGTATTTTTGGTCTTCAAAACTTATAATTTGGAGAGATTACCCAATTTAGATCCCTTACGTTTTATTTTAGCTTCATTGGTTGTTTTTTTTCATTTGCCACAACTCTCCTCTAATCAAGGACTGCCGAGTGCCACTATAATCCCTGTTTTTAACAGAGGTACAGAGGTTGTTTATATGTTTTTCGTGTTGAGTGGATTTTTGATTATCAAACTGATTTATAGACAAAAGCTTCAGAGCCGCTTCTCCATTAAAAAATTTTATATACGACGGGCTTTAAGAATATTACCGCTTTATTATCTTATTGTTAGTTTCGGTTTTATTTTCTACAATGTTATTTTACCCTATTTGGGCATTCCTTTTGAAATCAATTATAAATTGCATGAAGGCATTTTATGGACTGTTTTTTTTCTGCCTAACGTGTTTGCTAAACTTTATGCTCCTGGTGGGATTTTGGGGATATTGTGGTCTATTGGAATTGAAGTACAGTTTTATTTTATGATCGCTCTTCTGATGTACTTTGTAACCAAAACCAAGGTTTTGAGAATGTTGGTTGTTTTAAGTGTGTTCTATTTTGTAATGTATCATTTAGATGTACTGTATTTTTTAAGACAATATTATTTTGTGTACTTCTTTTTGTTTTTTGGTGGGATTATTGCCATTCTGGAAGAAAAAAAACAGCTTGAATTTTTGAAGTCATCAAGCATTATTCCGTTGTTGATTGTTTGTGCTGTAGTGCTCTACTTTTTTACAGATCTGCTCTATTTTGAATCCTTATGGCTTTATAATCTTTTCACAATGATTATCTTCGGGCTGTTCATACATACTTTAGCACATAATAATTGTGGTAAACAAATCCGTAATAAACGACTCCATCATTTAGGGCACATTTCTTATGGTATTTACATGTATCATGTAATTGCTATGAATGCGGTGGTTTTTTTATTTTTGAAAGTTCAAGAAATGGAAATTTTCAATGATTTGGTAATGATTATTTTGATTTATATATTGACTTTTGCATTGACCATTTTAATGGCTCATTTTTCATATAAATACTTTGAAACCTATTTTTTAAAACTTAAAAATAAATTTAGATAAATGACACTCATCAAATCAATTTCAGGAATACGAGGTACTATTGGCGGAAAAGTTGGCGATAATTTGACCCCAATTGATGCGGTTAAATTTGCAGCGGCTTATGGTGTATGGATCAAGCAACAGCGACACAAGGAAAACTACCGTGTTGTGGTGGGGCGCGATGCGCGAATTTCTGGTGAAATGATCCAAAATTTAGTCATGAATACGCTAGTAGGATTAGGCATTCACGTGATTGATCTTGGATTGTCAACAACACCTACAGTAGAAGTTGCTGTCCCAATGGAGCATGCTGATGGCGGAATTATTTTGACCGCCAGCCATAACCCAAAACAATGGAACGCGCTTAAACTCCTTGACGCCAAAGGCGAATTTTTAAATGCTGCCGAAGGTGCCAAAATTTTAGAAATAGCCGAAAATGACCAAATGGATTTTTCGGAAGTAGACCATCTTGGTAAAATCACAAAAAACGAAGCGTATATCGATATTCATATTGATGAAGTTTTAAAGATGCCGTTGGTCAATAAGAAAGCGATTAGAGACGCCAAATTTAAAGTGGTGGTCGATGGTGTCAATTCTACTGGAGGGATTGTTATTCCTTTGTTATTGGAGCGTTTAGGCGTTCAGGCGATAAAATTGTATTGTGATCCGACGGGTCATTTTCCACATAACCCAGAGCCTTTAAAGGAACATCTACAAGATTTATCGGCGATGGTCGTTGCCGAGAAAGCTGATTTTGGAATTGCGGTTGATCCTGATGTGGATCGTTTGGCTTTTGTGGATGAAAACGGGGAGATGTTTGGTGAAGAATACACCTTAGTGGCCTGTGCAGATTATGTATTAAGCAAAACCCCAGGAAATACGGTGAGTAATATGAGTTCAACCAGAGCTTTGAGAGATGTTACTGAAAAACATGGCGGAAGTTATGAGGCCAGTGCCGTAGGAGAGGTCAATGTTGTGGAATTGATGAAGAAGAATCATGCCATTATTGGAGGCGAAGGTAACGGCGGAATTATTTATCCGGAACTACATTATGGCCGTGATGCGCTTGTGGGTGTGGCATTGTTTTTAAGTTTGCTGGCAGAAAAGGAAATGTCTGTAAGTGCACTTCGAGCGACTTATCCAAATTATTTTATGGGCAAGAAAAAGATCGATTTGACTCCAGAAATTGATGTAGATGGTATTTTAAAAACGATGGAAGCGCGTTATAAAGATGAAAAATTGACGACTATTGACGGTGTTAAAATAGATTTCAGCAACAGTTGGGTGCATTTGCGCAAGAGTAATACCGAGCCAATTATCAGGATTTATACCGAGGCGCCTTCACAAGTTGAAGCTGATGAACTTGCTGATAAAATAATTGATGAAATTAAGGCTATCGCAAATATTTAGTACCTTTGAGAGGATTTTAATGTTCATGAATCTGAAGCAGATAACTATCGTTGAAATGAACATGAAATGGAATTCATCCCGTTATTGGACGGGATAAAATACTTGAAAATTTTAATTCGAATGATTTCAACAGTAACACCACATTTAAAAACAACTGAACTCGAGCAATACTTTCAACAGTTCAGAAAGCATATTATAGGCATTGATCAGGAATTTGAGACCCCTTATGGGAAGAAGAAAATCGTTTATACCGACTGGACCGCTTCCGGGCGTTTGTACCGACCTATTGAGGAAAAGTTGATGAATGTTTTTGGGCCTTACGTGGCCAATACGCATACCGAGACGACCGTTTCGGGCACGGCAATGACTAAGGCTTATCACAAGGCAAAGCATATCATCAAGGATCATGTGAATAGCAACGATGATGATGTGTTGATTTGTTGTGGCAGTGGAATGACCGAAGCGATCAATAAATTTCAGCGTATTTTGGGTTTGAAAGTGCCTGAAAACATGCAAAAGTATACAGTGGTTCCTGCGGAAATAAAACCTGTTGTTTTTATCACGCATATGGAACACCATTCCAACCAAACGTCATGGTTGGAAACCATTGCAAAAGTGGAAGTCATTCCTCCAGGAGAAGATGGCTTATTCTGCATGGAAAATTTTAAAGTACTTCTTGAACACTATAAAGATCATCCTATTAAGATTGCCTCCGTTGTTGGCGGATCGAACGTGACAGGAATTCAAACGCCTTATCATGCCATTGCTAAATTGATGCATCAAAATGGTGGGGTTTGTTTTGTAGATTTTGCATGTTCTGCTCCTTATGTTCATATTGATATGCATCCGGAAGATGAAGAAGAGGCCTTGGATGCTATTTTCTTTTCGCCACACAAATTTGTTGGAGGGCCGGGCACATCTGGTGTTTTGATCTTCAGTAAAAAATTGTACAAAAACATGATTCCTGATAGTCCAGGTGGCGGTACGGTAAGCTGGACCAATCCTTGGGGAGAGCACAAATACATCGATAATATTGAAGATAGGGAAGATGGTGGGACTCCAGGATTCTTGCAAACCATTAAAACTGCTTTGGCCATTAAGTTGAAGGATCAAATGGGAGTTGACAATATCCTTGAGCGCGAACATGAAATTATCGATTATATTTTCGAGAAGCTCAATGCTATTGATAACGTGAATATTCTTGCGGGTCAGCATCAAGACAGATTGGGAGTGATTTCTTTTTATATTGATGATTTGCACTTCAATTTGGGCGTAAAGATTTTAAACGATCGTTTCGGAATCCAAACACGAGGTGGTTGTAGTTGCGCAGGTACTTATGGGCATTTCTTATTGCACGTTGACGTGGAAATGTCCAATGAATTGACCAATGAGATTTCTTTGGGCGAATTGGTTCGTAAGCCGGGTTGGATTCGTATGTCCATTCATCCGACGACAACGACCGCAGAAACGGTTTATTTTTGTGAAAGTTTAAAAGCACTTGCTGAAAATCACAAGGAATGGGCGAATGATTATGAATACATCGGAGCTACTAATGAGTTTGTACACAAATCGACTTTAGTTGAGGATAAGTATGAACTTCCGGTGGATGGGTGGTTTGAGTTGTAATTAGCCGATTTTTTTTGGATACATCACATGGATTGCACTGATTTTTTTGACACTAATTTCACTAAATTTCACAAATAGATTATTGGGATTATTCGAATTTCCTTTGCGTAACTTTGTGTTTTTCTTTGTGTAACTCTGTGAAATAGCTTTTGCAGAATGCTAATTGCTCTATTTTATGGAAAGCAGATGGCGCTGATTTCTTATGAATTCAGCTGATTTTTTTGGACACGAATTTCACTAATTTTCACAAATAGATTACGGGAATTTATTCGAATTCTCTTTGTGTAACTCTGTGTTTCCTCCGTGTAACTCTGTGGAATAGCTTCTCCATAATGCTAATCAAACGACCCAATAGATCGTTGACCTGCCCGTCCGTTCAGGCGGGTGACGCTGATTTCTTATGATTTTAGCTGATTTTTTTGACACTGATTTCACGGATTAGAACTGAGTTTTTTAGACAGAAATTTCACTAATCGCCATAAAATAAAGATTCATTAAAACGTTGCGCCTTTGCGTCTCTGCGCCTCTGCGAGAGAAATTAATCTTTGTGTAACTTTGTGTTTTCCTTTGTGTAACTCTGTGGAATAGCTTTTGCAGAATGCTAATTGCTCTATTTAATGGAACGCAGATGACGCTGATTTCTTATGATTTTAAATGATATTTTTGGGGAATAATTTCAAGCATCACTATAAAATAACGCTTGATTAAAACTTTGCGCCTCTGCGCCTCTGCGAGAGACATCAAGCTTTCTCGTGAAATTCCACCGGCACCTTATCCCTGTGTTTCCATCGTCTATGCGTCCATAAATAATATTGAGGCGCTTCATAGATTTGCTGCTCGACTTTTTTAGTAAAGATATCCGTGATTTCGTAATTAGGGTAATCATTCGGATTTTGTGCAAGCAATTCAAAAGTGGTCTCGTAATACCCACGTTTTAGACGTTTTACCTTAAAGAAAACGACCGACATATCCAGTCGTTTTGCTAACATTTCAGCGCCCGTATGAATTGGTACTTTAATGCCCATAAATTCATTCCAATGAAAGGCTTTGGATACCATTGGTGATTGGTCGGATACAAAACCATTGATGGTCAATTCGCCGTTTCGTTTTGATCTTGTCAAAACAGGGATGGTCTCTTTTGTGGTGATTAAGGTGCTGTTATATTTGGCACGAATCCGTTTAACCAAAGCATCAAAATATTTATTGCCCAAGCGGCTGTAAACGGCGTAACCTTTATGTGACACGTACTTTTGAAGAATGAAAATCCACTCCCAACTTCCGTAATGCCCACACATCAATACAACACTTCGGTTTTGCTTTTCAAGATCATTGATCAATTCCACATTAGCGAAAGTGAAGCGTTCTCTCATTGATTTTTCCGAAATGGTCAAGGATTTTATGGCTTCCACCATCATATCACAAAAATGATGGTAAAATTTCTCCGTGATATCGTTTATTTCAGCTTCTGGTTTATCAGGAAAAACCAGTCTTAAATTATCCTGAACTACTTTTTTGCGATAGCCCACAAGTTTGTAGATCAGTATATAAAGTCCATCAGAAAAGGCGTAAAGTAATCGGAATGGTAGAATTGAAATCAGCCAAATAAGCGGATATACCAAGATGTAAACAAGAAATTGCATTTTTTAATATTAGATTTGCAGCTGCAAAGATATACTTAAATATAATTTATAGAGGTTTATGGGTAATTTAGATTTGGTCACCATTATTGTAATTGCGGCAAATGCCATCATTTCATTTAAAGGATTTAATGATTTCAGTTTCTTTGAGCGTTATAAGTTCAACGTTGGTGGGATTAGGCGTGGTGAAAAAATCAGAATATTTAGTTCAGGTTTTTTGCATGTGGATACGATGCACCTTTTCTTCAATATGTTTACCCTTTACTTTTTTGCACCGGTAGTCATTTATCATTTAGGTACACTCTACTTTTTAATTATATACATTGTCAGTTTGATTTTAGGGAATTTATTGTCACTTTATTTCCATAAGGATGAATATCATTACAGTGCCGTAGGAGCAAGCAGTGCTGTAACCGGGGTGCTGTATTCTGCTATTTTATTGCAGCCAAATATGCAGTTGGGAATTTTGTTTATTCCGTTGCCAATTCCTGCTTATGTATTTGGAATTTTGTATTTATTGTACTCCATTTATGGCATGAAAAAACAATTGGGAAATATTGGCCATGATGCGCATTTTGGCGGTGCTATTGGAGGTTATGTGGTCACTTTAATACTTCTGCCTACGCTTTTTCAAACCGATTTATTGATGGTTTTTTTGTTGGCAGTCCCAATTATTATATTGTTTGTGATGCATAAAATGGGGAAGCTCTAAGTTTTTATTACTTTAAGTCCATTTTAAATTTTTAGACTTTACTTAAGCTAAACCGATATTATAGATAGCTACTTCGTGTAACTAATAAAATATCCACAGATTAGATCCACATACATTTGTGAAAATTCGTGTAATTCGTGTCAAAAAAATTGATAAAACACATCCCTACTGCACTGCCTACAACAGGAATCATTTAATCCAAAAGCTCCGCAATTTTCGCTTCTAATGCAGCATCTCTCAAGTTTTTGGCAACAATGGTTCCTGAAGCATCTAAAATATAGGTAGCAGGAATAGAGTTTATGTGATACAGTTTTGCGATGGGATCATTAAAGTAGTTAAGATTCGACACATGATGCCAGGTCAATTTATCGTCCTCAATAGCTTTTAGCCATTTATCTTTTTGTCCAGGTCTATCCAAAGAAACGTTGATAATTTCTAAGCCTTTTTCATGATGTTTTTGATAGATTCTTACCACATTCGGATTTTCCTTTCTGCATGGGCCGCACCACGAGGCCCAAAAATCGATAATCGTAACTTTACCTCTGATGTCACTGAGTGCAATGGTGTATCCTTCAGGATTTGGTGCAGAAAAGTTCGGTGCTTCTTGACCAATGTTTAAGCTATTGGATTTAGCGGCTTGGAGTTTTATTATTTCCAATTGACCTAAAAAACGCTTGCCGTAGTCCGTCGATTTTAGGTCTGGTTTTAATGCTTTGTAATACTTTTCAATAGTTTCAAAATCGGCATTAGGCGCGAGAAGTAAAGATTCCAACAAGGCTAGGGAAAAATAATTGTCAGGATGAGCGCTTACAAATTCCAAAGGAAAGTCTGTCAATTCCTTATTCAGATTTCTTATTTGTGTTGCAATTTTCGCTTTTCCTTCAGAGTCATCTGATTTTAGAAGGGCCTTATTTTTTCTAAGCAAGTCATCGCGGGCATCAGATAATTTATTAAAATTCTTGGTGTAAATGCTCAGCGCTTCGTTGGATTTTGAACCTGAAATGGTTGACTTGGCAAGGTCGTCTGTATTTGCAGAAATAACAAAGTCCTTATTTTCAATCATCAACGGGAAACTGCCCTCCACACTATTAATGGTGAGATACCAGAGTTGCGGGACATTCGTTTTGCCTTCAAAGGTGAACTTTTCATCAAAAACTATGGCGGTGTCATGAATAGTTTCGCCTCTTTGAGTGTCGATAGTTTTCAAATAAGCCCTTACGCCATTATAGACTCCAGGGGCTGTTCCGTTGATATTATAACCGTCATTTTCAATTTTTGAATCGGATTTACAGGATGTCAATAGGAGGCATAAAACTATTATACTAAGCGCTTTATTCATAAGGATGTTTATATGAGATTGCAAATATAATAAGTTATGTAAGTTTAAAAGTATAGGTCTTAATTGCAAATGCCTAAGTAAATCTGGTTTATGTGTTAAAGATGGCATATTTACAATATTTTTGCAGTAAAATGATGCTTTATGATTGCTAATGATACTATAGTTGCCTTGGCCACAGCTTCTGGAAGCGGTGCCATTGCGGTGATACGACTTTCGGGAAAAGACGCTATAAATATTGGGTCAAAATTTTTTAAATCGGTTTCTGGCAAATCTTTGTCCGCTCAAAAGTCGCATACGGTACATTTGGGACATATTGTTGATGAACCTCGGGTTATTGATGAAGTTTTAGTGACTATTTTTAAGGATCCACATTCGTATACGGGTGAAAACGTCATTGAGATTTCTTGCCATGGCAGTATTTATATCCAACAGGAAATAATCCAATTATTTTTAAAGAATGGCTGCCGAATGGCCAATGCAGGCGAGTTTACCCTCAGAGCATTTCTTAACGGCAAATTAGATTTAAGTCAGGCCGAAGCCGTAGCCGATTTGATATCGAGCGATAATGAAGCCTCACACCAAATAGCCATGCAGCAAATGCGCGGCGGTTTTTCGAGCGAAATCGCCAAACTTCGTGAAGAGTTACTCAATTTTGCTTCGTTAATTGAATTAGAATTGGATTTTGCTGAAGAAGATGTGGAGTTTGCAGATCGAGCCCAATTTAAAGCACTCATTGAACGCATTGGATTGGTTTTAAGACGTTTGATTGATTCCTTTGCAGTGGGTAATGTATTGAAAAACGGGATTCCTGTAGCGATTGTAGGTGAACCCAATGTGGGGAAATCCACTTTGCTGAATGCCTTGTTAAATGAGGAACGCGCCATTGTTTCTGATATCGCCGGAACCACGAGAGATGCCATTGAAGACGAGATTTCCATTGGGGGTATCGGTTTCCGATTTATTGATACCGCAGGAATCAGAGATACCAAAGATGTGGTTGAAAGTATTGGCATCAAGAAGACTTTTGAGAAAATAGAGCAGGCGCAAGTGGTGCTTTTTTTAGTCAGCAGTGTTCAGCTCGCAGCTGGCAGTGATGCAGTGGAGCCATTTATCATTGAGATAGAAAAGATTAAAAACAAGTTTCCTCTGAAGCAAATATTAGTCGTTCTTAATAAAATCGATCAAATTTCAGATAGTGAATTGGCAAAATTAAGTACTTCCCTGACGCCTCATGCCTCACACCTCATACCAATTTCTGCTAAGAAAGGCTTCGGGGTAGAGCAACTCAAAAATACCCTTCTGAATTTAATAAATACAGGTGCTTTGCGTAATAATGAAACGATTGTGACCAACAGCCGACATTATGATGCCTTATTAAAAGCTTTGGAGGAAATTCAAAAGGTAAAATACGGCTTGGAATCTGATTTGTCAGGCGATTTGTTGGCCATTGATATTAGGGAAGCACTTTATCAATTTGGGTTGATCACGGGGCAAGTGACTAATGATGAGCTCTTGGGGAATATATTTGCGAATTTTTGTATCGG
>NZ_JBMDWE010000025.1:0-70061 GCF_053579655.1 Gelidibacter sp.
GACGGATGACCGAAGACGGATGACAGAGGACGGATGACCGAAGACGGATGACAGAGGACGGATGACCGATGACGGATGACAGAGGACGGATGACCGAAGACGGATGACTGAAAACTGAAAACTATAAAACATACCCAACCAATTGACACTTCAAAAATTCTATAGCAACGGAAAATTACTCATTACAGGAGAATATCTCGTTTTAGATGGCGCACTTGCCTTAGCCATTCCTACTAAATACGGGCAATCACTGACTGTGGAGTCCTTTGAAAAAGGGCAATTAAAATGGGAAAGTTTTGATCAAGACGATAAATTATGGTTTGAAGCTAATCTTTCCATAAGAGATGGATTTCAAGTTTTGGATGATCTGGATGACCCTATTATTAATCGATTGTTAGAAATCCTCGGTGCTGCAAAAAGACAGAATGCCTCATTCTTAGATCAAGAAATAGGTTTCAAAATAAAGACCCATTTGGATTTCCCGCGAAATTGGGGCCTTGGCACGTCATCTACTTTAATAAATAATATAGCACAATGGGCAAATATTGATCCGTATATATTATTAGCAGACACTTTTGGTGGAAGTGGTTATGACATCGCCTGTGCAAGTCATAACAAACCAATAACCTATCAACTTGATAAAACCGGTCGAACCATTGTCGAATGCGATTTTGATTCGGAGTTTAAAGACCAGCTCTATTTTGTGTTTCTCAATAAAAAGCAGAACAGTAGAGACGGCATTGCCACTTACAAAAAGAATAAGCGCAACAGTAACTTGGCGCTTTCTGAAGTTAATGCCATTACCAATGAAATGATAAGTTGTACGAGTTTAGAGAGCTTTCAATCTTTAATAAACAGCCATGAAAGAATTATAGCCGACATTATTAAGCAGACACCTGTCAAGGAACTGCTTTTTAAAGATTTTAAGGGCAGCATCAAAAGTCTTGGGGCTTGGGGAGGTGATTTTATTTTGGTGGCATCTGAAGGAAACCCACAACACTATTTTAAAGACAAAGGATTTGAGACGACCATCGCCTATCGCGATATGATATTATAAAAAAAGAGGTCTTAAAAATTTAAGACCTCTTTTTTATTTAGTATAGCTTATGTTTCACTAGTAAAACGTAGCTCTATTGTCGTCAATAACTGCCGCAACTTTTAAAGCTTCGTATGCTTGTGATGGTGCTGCATTTATTTTCATCATGTTTAATCTGTTAACAATAGCGGTGTAATTATCAAGTTTAGGCGCTTCGGTTTTCTTAGTAACCTCTACCATAAACACACCTTTATTACCATCAATTAATTTAGAAGTTTGACCTTCTTTCAATCCAAATGCTGTTCCTACTACTTTAGGCTCTAAACCTGCGCCAGAAAGTGTTGGATTTTTCATATTGACTGCACTTGCAGTGGATACCGAAACATTTTGACTTTGAGCAACGGCTTCCACAGTTGAAGCAGAAATTTTCTCACGAATCATTTTTGCTTTTTTCTCTTTTCTAATTTCAGGAATCACAGTTGCTGAGGCCGCTTCTGGAGTCATTAATCCTTTTTTATTGATACTTGAAACCTGAACAACAGCATAACCTACTCCAGGAATTGAAAAGCGTTTGCAATCTCCAACTTTCGTGCCTTTTTCAAAAGCCCAACGTACAATAGATCTTTGAGCACCTAATCCTGGGATGTTTTCATCAAGTTCTTTGATATTATTTACCGGCTTAACTTGTGCATCGTTTTCTTTCGCCACATCTTGGAAATCTTTATTCTGTAATGCAATTTCAAACTTTGAAGTTCTGTTGAAAACATCATCAATCGTGTTTTCAGAAGGCTCAATTCTTTGGGCAAGCGTTGCAACTTTAATCATACGCGTTTTAGCTTTTTGATCTAAGATTTCAACAACGTGAAAACCAAAGTCAGTTTTCACAACACCGATATCACCTTTATTGTTTTCAAACGTGTAATCTCTAAATTCAGGTACCATAGAATTGTAGGTGTACCAATCTAAAACACCTTCTTTTTCATTACTTACTTTATCGATAGAAAAATCTAATAAGTCAGCAAATTTCGAACGGTTACCTTTAATGACATTCATCAAACTATCAGCAGTAGCTTTAGCTTGCGATTCTGTTTGCGTTGTCGTTTCGTCAGATGCACGTGAACCTACAAAAGGAATTAGTAAATGTCTTGACTTTACAGAATCTGGCATGAATTTCTCTTCAACCACTTTAGTGATTTTGTACATCCCATTGTCTTTGTATGGTCCATAATACTGACCAACACTTAGTTTGAAAATACTATCCTGTGCCACATCTGGTAAACTTGATTTAGTCACATAAGTATTCGTGTATTTTACATCAGAGTTTGCGTTGATAAAGCCTTCAATGTCTTTAGTCGCTTTTAATCCAACAATAGTATCATTCAATTTTGACACTTCATTGTATTCTACTCTAGTGTCCAACATTGCCGCTACGTTCGCTTTTACAGCGTTTTCATCTTCCAGTGATGCAGATTCGGTAAATTGTACAAAGTTGATATCTCTTGAAGCCTCAACTTCAAATCTCTTTTTGTGTTTGCTGATATAATCTGAAATCTCAGATTTTGATACTTTAATCAAGCTGTCTGATATTGAAGTGTAAGGTACATTTACAAATTTCACATCTACATTAGCGCTTTCAGCTTCGTATTCTACTTTTGCTTCAGCAAGCGTTGCACCAACACCAGCTTTGATCATGTTAAAATAAGTTTGCTCCTGCGCTCCAATCGCAATTGAAGCTTCATTATTAACCCACTCGAAATAATTGATTTGGAAGTTACCTAGTGGCGCTCTTTCAGGAGCAATGGCTTTTAAATTGGCGATAAACTCATTCAATTTATTTTCATCGAACATGCCAACTTCATTGGTAAATTCAGGAAAGTCTGAAAAGTTATTTCTCAAAAGGTTTCTCATTTGATCTTTTTCAACCGTAAGACCCAAACCTTCAATTTGTTCTTCCATTACAACACGTCTGACCTCTTGATCCCAAACTCTATTCATAGTTTGTGTGGTACTGGCACCAGGCCCCAATTGACGTTGCATATTTTCAACGCGGTTCATAAACTCTTCACGCTTAATTTCGTTGCCATTAATAGTCGCTATAGTGTCTTGTGAACTACCAAAAGCACTACCGTTTTGGAACAAGTCAGAAAGCACAAAAGCAAATAACGCCAATGCGATAATTGCGATAAGGAAAATAGAACGTTGCCTAATTTTATTTAAAACTGCCATTTTATTGTATATGTTAGAAAATATAAGTGCGCGAAAATACCAATTTCTATCAAATAATAAAAGTAGAACTCTATTTTATTAAATTAATATTGAATTGTTTGCTGTTTGAACTGTTTTTAGGGGAAAAAGATTGAAGATTGAAGATTATTGATTGTTGATTGGCGATTTTTGATTTTTGATTTATGACAGAAGACGGATGACGGATGTACACGTTGATAACAGATAATCGATAAGGCTAAAAATATCGCCTTCCCCTTTACACATTTAAAGCTGACAATGAAAACAGCCAAAAAATAGCAATTGGCCTTTAAACACCGAATGCTCTCCCTTTAAATGCTTTTGCGCGGGTGGAAAGACTGCTGACTGCGAGCGGAACACTGAAGACTTAAGACTGCCCGCCCGAAGCTTTAGCGGAGGCGGAAGACCGAAGACTGTAGATTGGCAGATTTTGATTTATGACAGAAGACGGATGTTTCCAATTGCAGACCAGACATTCGAAGTTAAAAAAGAAGATTCCTGATTTTTAAATAAGAATGATTGCCCAATGAATACTGAATACTGCCGACTGCCGACTGAAGACTGAAGACTGAAGACTAAAAAAAACTAATCCTCATCAAGGACCTTGAGCGACACCAAATTAATCTTAGTAGTGGAGACATCCAAAATGGTGAAAAGATAATGCCCAATTTGAACCTGATCATTGACGTGTGGAATTTCTTCGGTTTCATCAACGATCAATCCACCTAAAGTCTCATAATTCTCACAATCTGGGAGATCCAACTTGTAGACTTCATTAATATAATCAACTTCCAATCGCGCGGAAAACTTATAATTGTAGTCATCTATTTTCTCTTCGATCAATTCAATAGTATCGTGCTCATCTTCAATCTCTCCAAACAGCTCTTCAATAATATCTTCAACAGTTATAATCCCCGAAGTCCCGCCGTGTTCATCAATAACCACAGAAATACTTTTTCGTTTTTTGGTCAACACATTCAACACGTCCTTGATCAACATGGTTTCGGGAACAAACTCCACACCCATGACTATAGATTTAATATCCTTAGGTTTTTTGAACAATTCAAAAGAGTGCACATAACCTACAATTTCATCTACGGAATCTTTATATACCAAAATCTTGGACAATCCGGAAGAAGTGAACAAAGCATTCAAATTTTTAATAGAATCACTAATGTCCACCGCAATAATTTCAGTTCGCGGCAACATAACTTCTCTTGCTTTTACGTCTGAAAAATCAAGGGCATTCTGGAATATCTGTATCTCGCTATCCACTTCATCATGTTCTTCAACCGATTCCATTTGCTCACTGATATAATTGCCCAACTCCACTTTCGTCATTACCAATTGCACATCTTCTCCTCCGGTTTTGAAAAAACGTTTCAAAATCATATTTGAAATCCAAATGACAAAATCCGAAACCCAAGAAAACAATCCGTAGAAAAAATAAGCAGGCACTGCCAATATTTTAAGGAGTGAATTGGCATAAATCTGAAAAAAGACTTTCGGTAAAAACTCCGCAGTAATCAAAATAAGTAAGGTTGACAAAACAGTTTGAGTCAACAAACTCAAATCGGTCAACAAATAATTCAAAAAACCATAGTCGGTTGGCACCATGGATGCAAACCATTGCACCAGTTTTTGCCCCATTAAAAACCCATAAACCACTAATGCGATATTGTTTCCAATAAGCATGGTCGCAATAAATTTAGAGGGTTTAGCCGTAAGCTTTGTAAGGGTTTTTGCTAGAAAATCATTTTGCTTTTTTGCTATTTCTATATGGATCTTATTGGAAGATACATAGGCAATTTCCATACCTGAAAAAAAAGCAGATAAAATAAGGGACAGAATAATGATAAGTGCATTACCGTCCATAAATTATTGGTTGTTTTTCATTTTTCTTCTGAAAAACTTTTTGAAAAAATACATTCCAACTGCTAAGAGCGCAAATACTAGAAGCATAATTGCTTTGCCATTATCTTCATTCCACCATCTTACTGACTCGTAAATAAAAAAGACAGCGATGAATAAATAAGCGTACTGAATAACTTTTTGAACCGTTTGCATGGGTAATTTTAATTTAGCTACAAAGATAACCAATTATTTATCTGAACGTAAAATTTAAAAAATTGATTTGCGATGGATCTTGCTAGTTATAGATCAAAAAGAAGTCTATAAAGACGAATCATCATCTAAATAAACCGTACTGGTGACCTCGCTGATGCCGTAGCTTGTAAAATCACGGTTAGAGTCGAAGGCATTTCCGGTAACTATTTTGGTAGGAGACACGTATTTTATGGGCTTGTTGGAGAATACCCAATCGCGCTTTTGATCATAAAACAGTTGTTCTGCAAAAATACTGTCTTTGGTTTCTGTTGTAATCCGAACATTGCCTCTTAAATCAATTAAATCGGTATTGTTATAGACAACACCATAATCAGCAACGATGGTGCTTTTTTTATCGTTTTCATCAAAAAGGTAAAGCGTGACCCCTTCTGGAAATTCGTTATACGAAAAGTCTCTATTTGAAAAATCTAACATTTTAGGACTGATCAGATTTGCTTTAAGACGTCCGGAATCCGTGTATTTCAGATTCATATCCTTAGCAATACCAATAGGTTCATTTTGCAGAACACCTATTTGCTGCACCTCCTTAAAGTTGTTTTTACATGAAAAAAACATAGTCACAGCAAACGCTGTGACTATGTTTATTAAACTATATGATGTTTTTCGTTTCATTTATATTTTCGGAACGGTCACACTTAAACCAATCCAACATCCAATTTTTATGACTTCGCCACCATTACCTTTAGAGAATATTTCTGCTCTGGTAGGTGCTGAACCTTCATAATTTGCAGCTACACCGTCAGCATACGATTTTAAGTTACCATCAACTCTTCCTGCTTTTCTTGCTTCGGCAGCAGCTAACCAGAATACGGCTCTTTTGCTAAAGTGATCATCTCCACAGCTGTTTGCGCTCGCCGCATACATTTGAGCAATTTCAATGTGCGCTCTACCATTAGATGGATTCAACTCCAAAGACTTTTGGAAATAATTTCTCGCCGCACCTAAATTACCTTGTTTTCTTAAACTTTTACCAAATCGCATCGCCAAAGCTGCTTTTTTCAATGGGTTTTTTTCAAGATCATAAGATTGATCCAAATATGGTTTAGCTTCTCTTTCTTTTCCTTGTTTCATCAACAAATTGTAAACAAAGTATTTTGTATCTGCAGATGGCGCAGAAGCATCATAAGCTTTTACCAAATCAACATATAAAGGATCGTCCGTACATTCTTTGCTAAACATTCTGTTTACAGCACGTTTCAACCATACAGAATCATCTTTATACTTATCAAAATCTCTTTTGTATAATGGAATCAACACTTCACAATTGGCCAGTATACCCAATTTGCTGTCAATACTTCCTGAGATCTTCTCATAGTTATCCAAATAGCTCTCGTACTGTTTCTTGTATTGTGCAGTTTTAGCATCCAAGGTTTCGCCAGCTTCTTCTTTTTCAACAAGTGGATTCAACATTTGAGTGTAGTTGTCAACTTCCTGTCCAATTTTATCGATGACATCATCATACTTATTAAAGACATCTTGAACTTCTACTTCCTTAGCTTCAAACATATCAACGATGGTAGAGAAATAAACATACAAGCCTTTTGGATTTGTAAAACTTTCAGGAGATTTTTTGTATAGCTCATCAAAGGCATCATATACCTGCTTGTTGCCATAGCCTAAAGCCTCTCTGTAATCATATTTCAACATCGCTTTATCTTGAAGATTGCCGCCTGCTGTATATTTGTCGGGAAAATTTGCAAGACCTTCGTCCCAAAGTTTCATCAAATCATTGATGAATGCCACTTTCTCGGCTCCGGTTGCTTTTTCAATTTTGTCCTTTAGTATTCTATCGCCGTAGGCATAAGTTGCATAACTGTATTTAGGACAATTATTACGCACTTTCATGAAAGGCTCATAAGCCTCATCAAACCTTTTGCTTTTAGCATAATCGCTCATTAAAGTTATGTTGATCATGCATTCTTCATCCTGTTGGGCAAAACCCACATTGAAACTCAAGAATAAAGCAAGTAATATTAAAGTAACCCGTGTTTTCATGTTGTTAAATTTATCCTGTTAGTTATATTTTCTTTTTAAGAACCATCTATCGTTTAAAGATAAACTAATTTGCAAATTCATAAAATTCTCCTGAATTAAATTTGCTTTAGTTGTCCCTTTCTTACCGAACTCAAACCCAATATTGGCATTTGAGAAGAAGTCTGTCCCTACTGGTAACCCCACTCCAAAAGATATGCCAAACTCATTTATGGCCTCATTATTTATCTCCAGCCCTGTGTGTTCGAAACGCATACCTGCTCGGTAAACAATTCGTTTTAAGTAACTTGAGTATGAATTATAATCTGGGATAAAATATCCACCAATTGCAACTGCAGAAGCATCTACATATTTCGCATTTCCAATGGTAAAGATTGGATTGCCAAATTCGCTCGTTTTTTGTAAAGAATATTCAGCGCCAGCGAACCATTTTTGCGGCTTACCAATACCTGCACCAAATGAGAACATCGTTGGCAAAGTCAAATCTGTAGTTTTTAAATTGTCGCTTTCCAAATCAGCTTCAATCGTACTTATTACGACTTCCTGATTTACTGCCGGATCGGCAACTACCGAAGAGAATGCACGTTTGTTTTCTGATTTAATCGTGCTTTTCGGCATATAAGTCAAGCCTGTGGTGAGCTCTAGCTTACTAGTAATCATCGTCCTATAGCTCAACCCGAAGTTTAGATTGATACCACTTAAATCAGAACGATTATTCTCAAGCGTATGGTATTGCAAGGGCTGACCATCTTGATACCTGAATTGAAGTGCACTATTTTGGATGTTTCCAAAGTTATAACTCGCATCGACACCTATGCTCAAATTAGTGATAATTTCATACCCTAATCCCACAAAAGCTTTGTTAAGTCCACCATCGCCTTTATAGCGTTGATCAACCTCACCAGCAGCATTTAAATTCTCTAACCGATAGCCCACTGAAGTATATGGAACGAGCCCGAACCCTAGTCCGAATTTCCCCATTGGAACAGAAAGTGCCAAATAATCAAATGTAGTTGAGTTAGCGTTTTGACTACCACCATCTGATTTAAGGCTTAAATTACTTGAGCTTCCGCCAACCGTAAATACAACCGGCCTACTTTCATTATTCCAAATCTTAAGATTATTCCCAGCATAACCAGCAGGATTGCTGAAGTTGACGTGGATACTATCCGTAAAGACACTCAAGCCTCCCATGCTTCTGTTTTCCGCTGTTCCTTTGAATTTTAAATTTCCAATGCCGTAAAATGAATAAGGAGATGCTGTGCCGTCTTGTGCTTGCGCTTGAATTGCAAAAACGGTGATGAAAACTATTACAAGTTTTTTTATCATGAGTGTGTATTATATTCTAAAATAAAGTTTAATCCCTCCAAAAGAAAATTCGAGTTGGCAAATATGCTATTTTTTAATTGCTTTGACAAGAAATTGGCATCGCCTCCTGTTAAAATAACTGTTAAATCTGAATATTTGTCTTTATATTCATTAATGACCCCATCAATTTCTTTGATTACCCCATACATAACACCCGAGTGAATTGCCTCTGAAGTACGGTCTCCAATGATGTTTTTTGGCATCTCGGTATCTAATAACGGAAGATTTGCAGTGAAATTATGTAAACTCTTATAACGCAATCTTATTCCTGGAGAAATAGCACCGCCTAAATAATCGTTTTGATCGGTTATAAAATCGTAAGTAATGCAACTGCCGGCATCAATGATCAATACATTGCGGTTTGGATACTGTTTAACTGCGCCCGCTACAAGTGCCATCCGATCCACGCCCAAAGTATTTGGTGTGGCATAGCAATTATAAAACGGAAATTTCAAACTTGCATCCAAAATTAGCGTTTTATGCTTTTTTTGGAGGTCAATAATGACCTGTTTAGGCAATTTTCCCACCGAAGCGAGCATGCATTTATCGATTTTTGGATAATTTTTGAAAATTTTTTTAAGGGTGTTTTCAAACGCAGAAACCTCAACCACCATTTTTTCTAAGAGTTTATCTTCCTGAAAAACAGCAATCTTCAACAGCGTATTCCCTACATCTATAATTAAATTCATATCGAAACTTAAAGCTGCAAAATTACAAAAGCAATTTTTATATCTTTTATTTTTGCGAATATTAAAAATGCTTCTATATTTGCATCCTCGTTTAAAGCGACTGGTGCCTTAGCTCAGTTGGTAGAGCAAAGGACTGAAAATCCTTGTGTCCCTGGTTCGATTCCTGGAGGCACCACCAGAAAAAACCCGAACTTATGTTCGGGTTTTTTGGTTTTTAATACTTTTGGTTTTTGGGGATTTTTAAAAATGCTCATAGTTTCTCCTAAAACCCATCACCACTCGAGATTCATAACCATCTCACAGAGAGCTAGTTGTAAAAACATAAAGATAAATACTATATATTGCCTATAAATAAAAACGCATCGAAAGGGACTCCAAAGGGAAAGGAAAAAACGTGGAAAGACGCAATGCATTGCGTCTCAACGGCGTCTCAACAGCGTCTCAACGGCCTCTCAATATGGATAAATACAAAAACAAATATCGCATAGCATCCACCCGTCTACAAACTTGGGATTATGGCTCGAATGCCTCTTATTTTGTGACCATAAACACAAAAAATAGACTTCACTATTTCGGTAATGTATGTGATGCTAAAATGGAATTATCTGAAATAGGCAGAATTACAGAAACAGAATGGTTAAAAACATTTGAAATGCGTCCTGATATGAATTTACTAATGGCTGATTTTGTGGTAATGCCCAATCATTTTCATGCCATAATAATTATTGGTGCAAATGAATATAATATGGGCAATGAGGCTAAAGACGCAATGCATTGCGTCTCTACAGGGAAATCACAATCAATAAACCAATTTGGACCACAATTGAAAAATTTGGCGTCCATCATTCGTGGTTTTAAATCGGCCATTACAATTAATGCACGTAAAATTGATGCGTCATTTGCATGGCAACCATCATATCACGAACACATCATACGAAATAGCAAATCATTTAATACCATTTCAACTTACATACAAAACAATCCTAAAAATTGGGTAAATGATAAATTTAACGCTTGATGAGCATTTCTACAGAAAACCTAAATTCGCAAGGAAACGAACTGGTCAGAGTATAAAAACAAAAATCCTGAGCAAACACTCAGGACTTTCATTTAAAACAATATTTAAATTTTCTGGTCGAAAGCTTCGTTCAAAACTTCTGATCCAACATTCTCATGCTATAGTATTTCCTTCGGTTTTTCTGATTTTACCAAGGACACTAAAATCCCAACTGCAAGCGCTAAACCTATAAATCCTAAGGACACCCATTCTGGGAATTTAAAGTAGTGTACGATTAACATTTTAATACCGACAAAAGATAAAATGGCAATCAAACTGTATTGTAAATAACCGAAGCGTTCCAACATATTTGCCAAAAAGAAATACATCGAACGCAAGCCTAAAATGGCGAAGATATTCGAGCTAAATACTAGAAATGGATCTGAAGTAATTGACAAAATTGCCGGAACGCTATCAATCGCAAACACCACATCCATGACTTCAATAACAACCAAAGCCACAAACAAAGGTGTAGCTACCGTAAGATGACGCCGTTTCACAAAAAAATGTTCATTCTCAATATCTGTAGTAATCGGCATGATCCTTCTCAGCGTTTTAAAAACAAAGGAATCTTTAGGATGAAAGTCATGATCATCTTTAGTAAACAACATTTTTAGCGCGGTAAAGACTAAGAAAGCACCAAAGATATAAGTCATCCATGAGAATTTATGAATCAACATGACTCCCAAGAAGATCATCAATCCTCTAAATACTACCGCACCCAAAATTCCCCAAAACAACACGCGATGCTGGTATATGTGCGGAATTTTGAAGGAAGCAAAAACAATAGCAATCACAAATATATTATCAATACTTAAGGACAACTCAATAAGATATCCAGTGATATATTTAATCATCGCATCCTGGGGTAATAGCTGATCAGGATTATCAATATGCACGCCCCCACTATATAACCAATAGATCACTCCTGAAAACGCAAAAGACAAGGACACCCAAACGGCGGTCCAGATTCCGGCCTCTTTCGAGCTGATGACATGTGGATTCTTGTTAAATACGCCGAGATCTAAGGCCAAAAAGATAATTATTCCAATAATAAATAGAATCCAAACTGTCATTTAAATGGTGTTTTTAGTTATGCAAATATACTTTTAAATCATCCGATTTATTTTCAATATTAGGAAAATATTGGCTTTTAAATAGCTGCTTTTTTCATATCAAAAACTTTAAGGATTTTCGGGTAATAGGCTCCCAAAGCCACGCCTCTTACCACCACATAAAATATAAAAGACAGCCACAAACCGGCATTTCCGTAATAACGCACCAGAATCAAACCTAAGCCAATAAAAGCAATCAAGGCCAATATCGTAGCATTTCGCATTTCCTTACTTTTGGTAACGCCAATGAAAACCCCATCCAACTGAAAGGCCACAAAAGAAAACAAGATATAAAACACCGCGTAGTTTTTATAGTTGGAAGCGATAGTTTGCACATGCACATCTTTAGTTAACAAAGGAATTACAGAATCACTAAACAGAAATACGCTTAGCGCAAGAAAAACAGCCGTTACTCCAGCCAAAACTGTCGATTGTTTAATCTGACTTATGAAACCCAATTTATCCTTAGCACCAAAAGCTTTTCCGGCGAGCATTTCAACCACATGGGCATAGCCATCCAAAAAGAAAGCCGACAAGGTTACAAATTGTAATAACACATGATTGGCGGCAAGAGTATGATCGCCGAATTTAGCGCCCTGATTGGCAAACCAGCCAAAACCACTCAACAAAGCAAGGGTACGAATCATGATATCGGAATTCACTTTAAACAAGGCGATTAACTTGGATGGATATAAAATCTGCGTTTTCAACTCTTTCGCACGAGCTAAAGGCCGATTCAGACCTAGTTTATGAAACAACACATAACCAGCAAAAAATAAAGTTAGCCATTCTGCCAATACAGTTCCAAGTGCAATCCCCTTAACGCCCATTCCAAAGCCGACCACAAAAGTGATATTGAATACAATGTTTAATCCGTTGAGAAATAACTGTACCCAAAGCAATCGCTTGGTCCAGCCCATTCCGATGAGCGTTCCCAACAAGGAAAACGTAATTAATGTAGCGGGCGCTCCCCAAATTCGGATGTAGAAATAATCCTTAACCAACTCTTTAATTTCATCACTCGCACTCAATAAATAGACGGAGAACTCGCCAATTAATTTCTGTAAGACGACAAGAATGAAACCGATTGCAGCGCCAAGAAAAATAGTTCTAAAAACTAAAGCATGCAATTCGTTATTGTCTTCGGCTCCCGAAGCTTGCGCAACAAAACCGGTGGTGCCCATTCTTAAAAAACCAAATCCCCAATACACAAAACTAAAAATTAACGCCGCCAAAGCAATCGCCCCAAGATCAGCAGCAGATGCCGTTTGACCAATCGAAGCGGTATCTACCAGACCCAAAAGTGGCACCGAGGCATTAGCGATGATTATTGGTATCGCCAATTTGATGATGTGTATATAATTGCTTTTTTGCATTAATGGATTGACTTTTCTGAAAACTTATCGTATTTATATATTGTCTTTATTTTGAAAAAACTTAATTACTTTTTCATCCTTAATAAGTAATTCTGTATATTTTGTTATCGAGTCAGAAGACATTTCAGGACTTTTAATCTGCAAGGATCGTAAAGTTTGATCTTTTCGTGGCGCAATTAGGATTGTTTTACCGAAACTCAAATCAAAAATTCGTGTATTGACTATCGCATAAGCATTATTTTCAGCAGTTATAAAAGCTACATAGTCAATTCGATTATCTTTTGTGCTAATAAATCCTTGTCCCAAATAATCGGGATGATTTCTTGACAGAACAACACTATGCGCTAAATTATAATTTACATTATCAATCGTATCTGTTAACACTAAGATTTGGAAAAACACCTCATCTTTTCTTCCTATCAACCGGGCTTTATTTAAAGAGTTCTCTTTAACGAAAAAGCTTCTCATAAAAATTTTTCGATCTTTTATTTCAAATTGCCCAGCTACAACTCCTACGCCCTTAAAACTACCTTTGCCTATTAAGTCATATTTAGGCTGTGGAAATACGCCTAATTGAAAAGGTCCGGAATCTCCAAAATCGATATCTTGCTGGTCCTGCTTAAGCATTTTTATATCCCAAGTAGATGAGTCATTTCTATTATTGAGATGATTTTCTCTTTTTTGATGTTTCCATTGATTGTCTTCGGACTTAATTACCGAAGTTGTATTCGAACAACTTGATAGGACAAGAAGAATATTCAGAAACAATAACATTCTTTTCATAAGAATAGATTTTGCGAAGTCCTGATGATACCAGGTCATTTCGATTAAGACAAACCTAATCATCTTTTCAAGATCCACTTAAAATAAACTTCACTTTTAATAATATTTTTGACGTTAACCAATATTGAATCAAGTATTACTATGTTTCAATGTTATAGCAAAAGGATTTTGTAAATTTGTCTCTATGACAATTTTAATCATAGAAGACGACTTACGTGTTGCCGAACTTTTGCAAAGAGGTTTGGAAGAGCAAGGTTTTAAGCCAACTTTAGCTTATGATGGTGTTTCGGGTAAAAAATTAGCTTTACAAAACGATTATGACCTCATCATAACCGATATTATTTTGCCGAAAATGGATGGCATCGATTTGTGCAAACTTATCCGGCAAACCAAGCCGAATATGCCCATCATCATGTTGACTGCTTTAGGAACCACCGATGATAAAATTGAAGGTTTTGATGCTGGAGCGGATGATTATTTGGTCAAGCCTTTCGAAATGCGCGAACTCATGGCTCGCATCAGAGCATTACTGAATCGGAGAGCAAACAGCACTAACAACTCAACTGTTATTCTGAATTATGACGATCTGGAAATGAATTTGCACACAAAAATGGTCAAACGCAACGATCAGGATATCAGTTTAACGCCCAAAGAATTTAAGCTGTTGGAATATATGCTTCAAAATCCCGAGCGCGTTTTATCACGTTCTGAAATCGCCGACAAAGTTTGGGATACCCATTTTGATACTGGCACTAATTTTATTGACGTCTATATAAATTATTTACGCAAAAAAATCGATCGTGAATTTGAGCACAAACTCATTCATACCAAATCAGGAATGGGATTCGTTTTGAAACGGGAAGACAGCTAAAGAACCTGTGGTATCTCAAACAGAATGGAGGTCTACTTAATTCGTGAAATGAATAGTCGCATTTTACGCGATTTCAGCTAACGAATAGATTAGTGTAAATTCGTGAAATTCGTGTCTAAAATTTTTAGAATTACGAATTTAATTATCCATAAATTTTTAGTTGCGCTTTGAAAACAAGAACGAGACTCGCCATATTATTTAAGCTGATTACGGCCACCATACTGTTGATTTTTGCCGCTATCATCTACTATTCCACACAAGAAAGTCGCGAACGCGAATTTTATACCCTTCTTAAAAAAGAAGCGATCACCAAAGCCAATCTGTTTTTTAATGCCGAAGTAAACCCGCAGACACTTCAAGATATTTACCGAAGCAATCGTCAGGTTTTGAACGAAGTTGAAGTCGCTATTTATGACAAGGATTTTACGCTATTGTATCATGATGCTGTCGATATTGATTTTGTGAAGGAAACAAAATCCATGAATGACGACATCTATAAAAAGGGCGAGATCCAATTCGACCAAGAAGGTTGGCAAGTAATTGGCTTGCGCTATGAATTTGAGGGCAATAATTATGTGGTCACTGCTACTTCTTATGACCAATATGGCTACAACAAATTAAATAGCTTATTGAAAACAAGCGTTCTTGTTTTTGTGATTGCGATTGCATTCATCTATATCGCAGGGGTTTTCTTTTCGAAAAAGGCTTTTAAACCGGTTAGCGAAATGGCTGAAAAAGCCAAAAACATCACGGCTACAAATCTGGATTTGCGATTACCTTCCAATGACAATAAAGACGAATTATCCGAACTCGCGCAGACCTTTAATGCCATGTTAGACCGTCTGGAACAGTCTTTTGATGCTCAAAAACACTTCGTTTCTAATATTTCGCATGAACTCCGAACGCCATTGGCCGCAATCATTACCGAATTGGAATTATCGATTAACAAAGAGCGGAATGTTGAAGATTATAAAACCGCTATTGAAAACAGTCTTAAAGATGCTAAAAAAATTGTCCGACTTTCAAATAGCCTTTTGGATATAGCCAAAGCGAGTTATGATCCGTCGGAAATTTCATTTAAATCTGTACGCATTGATGAAGTTTTATTGGATGCCAGACAACAAGTACAACGCGGCAATCCTGATTATAAAATTGACATTCACTTTGAAACTGATTTTGATAATGATGAACAGATTTCGATTAATGCGAATGCCTATCTCTTAAAAGTCGCTTTTGCCAATCTCTTTGAAAACGGCTGTAAATTCTCTGAGGATCATCATTCCAAAGTTTCAATTGCTTTTAAATACCAGAGCATTCAATTGCAATTCTCCGATCATGGGATTGGCATTTCTGAAATTGATTTGAAAAATATTTTTAAACCTTTTTATAGAGGCGATAATCAGAAGTTCGCCGACGGCAATGGCATTGGATTATCCTTGACTCAAAAAATAATCTTATTGCATAAAGGCACAATTTCGGCGACTTCAAAACTTGGGGAAGGGACTGATTTCTTTGTTAGTTTTCCTAATGGGTGAAAAATAGAATCAAGACCGCTACGCTTTTAGAATAAAGAACAAAGACTAGAACAGTTAAGGGTTGAAAATATATAGTTAGAATTTACTTTTTTAGTCATTGCGAGGAGCAAAGCAAAAAACATCTAAATTAAAACAGAAGCATAATTGCGACGAAGCAATCTCATGAATCAAACTAAGCGAGCAAGGTATAGTGACTAATCAAAAATTCAGCGTTTCAACTTACAGATTGCTTCGTCGTGCCTCCTCGCAATGACGGTCGTGAGCGTTGTCGCACCTCTTCACAAAAAAACTCTCTGCGTCTGCGCGCCTCTGCGAGAGAAATTGTATCTTCTAATGAAATTCTAATTTTTTTCTATCAGTTCTCTAACCAACAAATAGAGAAACGAAGTGAATCTTTGCAGCAATATTAATACTGTACAAGAATTTACTTAAAAAACAGAATGAGGTTTATTTTTAAAACACTAATCTATTTAGCGGTATCCATCGCGTTTTATCTACCGGTAAACGCTCAAACAGAATTCACGCTAGAGCGCATCCTAAAAACGGCAAAACTCAACAATCCGATTTTGAAATCTGAGCATTTCAATATAGCGATTGCCGAAAGCGACATCTTAAGCGCAAAATTGCGTCCCAACTTGGTATTGAGCAATGAAAACATTCAGATTGCGAAATCTTCAGAATTTGATGGCACCGGCTGGAGCAATCCCGAAAACCGTGAAGTGCTTTGGCAATTATCAAAGGAGTTCCAAATTATGGGTCAGCGTCAAAATAAAATTGACGTTGCTCTGAAAAGTGCGGAATTATCTGAAAAAGAATACACAGAAATAGAGCGAGAAATCCTGTTTCAAGTTGCCGAAAAGTGGAACGAAGTATGGACGGCACAAAAGCAGTTGGAACTAATTCAATTTGCCAAAAACAATATGGACAGCTTGGTCATTACCAATCAGCATCGCTACAAAAACCAAGTCATAACGCAAACCGACGTATTCAGAACGGAATTATTAGCCAAACAATACGCTCTACAATTCGCCACAGAACGTCAAGAACTTTTAAACCGAAAGAAAGAACTTCAGTTTTTAATGGGCGTTCAAGATCCTATTGAAATTGATACGACTGAAGATTTCGGAAGGTATGCCTTGATGACTTTAGAAGAATTGCACGAACAATCCATAGCCTCCAGAAGCGATATTCAAACGGCAAAATCATATATTGATGTTTCAGAGAGCAATATCAAACTCCAAAAAAGCCTATCCTATCCGCAACCTGAAATTGGCGTCATCTATAATGCGCAACATAAAATTCCGCATTTCGGTTTCTCAGCTTCTATCGATTTACCTTTTTTTGACCGCAATCAAGGCGAAATCAAAAAATCACATATCCAAAGGGATCAGGCAGAACAGCAACTTTACACCTTACAAACGCAACTGCAAACGGAAATTGCAACGGCTTATGACAGGCATCAAATTCAGTTGGAAAACATAGCCTCTTACAAATCGCTATTGGAACAATCACAAACGATTTTAGATAATGTGCAATATGCTTACCTCAGAGGTGGCACCAGCATTATCGACTTCTTGGAAGCACAAAGTAGCTGGCTAGAAACGCAACAACAGTATAACGAAGCTTTGGAGCACTACCGTCAAAGCCATATCCAACTGCTTTACGCAGCAGGTTTAATCAATCAATTAGCACAATAATGAAGCACGCAATTTTTACAGGTTTTCTTTTATTTTTACTGTCGTCATGTGGCAGCGAAACTAAAACCGACCAAATTCAAAGGCCCTCGCCTATCGTTAGCCAAGACGGCTTAAACATTCAATTTCCAGATGCTGGACATTTGGATTTTTTCAAAACAGAAACTCTAAATAACGATACGCTTTCTGCAAAATTTACGGCGCCTGCCACTATCGCAGCTACCGTGGTCGCTTCTCGAGAAGGCGCTAGTCAGAATTTAATTTTGTTTGAAAATCCAGATTTAGCAAGTCATTACACCCAATTGACGCAATTGCAAATTAGCATCAATCAAATTTCGAACATCAATTTAAAACAACGTCGACAAGCATTGGAGCGCACCAAAGATTTGAAATCCCATGGCGTCGCTACCGGTCAAGATTTGATGGATGCCGAAAGTGCTTTATCCATGGAACAAAGTGGACTTGCCAATGAAAAAGCGGCATTGATTGAACACGAATCTAAATTAATTTCTGAAGGGTTTACGCCAGATGTCTTGCGAAAAGCAAAAGCCGGAACGGCATTTTTAATCTGTGATATTCCCGAAAACCAAATTGGAAATATTGAAGAAGGCAGTACCTGTGACATCAAATTCAACGCGTTTCCAAACACTGAATTCACTGGTAAAGTGGACGCTATCGCCGCTATTGTCGATCATAGCACACGGATGATCAAAGCACGAATCCTGGTTAACAATTCATCAAAAAAACTGAAATCAGGCATGTTCGCCAAGGTCACTTTCGATTTAAGTGACGATCATAATGTAAGCGTCAACAAAAACGCATTGGTTACAGTGCAAGGCAAACACTATGTATTTATTAAAACTTCCGAAAATGAATTTGAACGTAAACAAGTCAACATTGGTCAACAAATTGGTGATCGAATTATCGTTTTTGACGGTATTTCCAGCGCTGATGAAGTCGCGATTGAAGGCGTTTTACAACTCAAAGGTTTATCATTCGGATATTAAAAAAAAATTAAGAAATGTTACAAGCACAACTATTCATCGATAAAGACGAACTCAAAGGTGTCCGACCTTTACACGAGTTTATCATGAAATTACTCATTGAAAAAGGGATCGCCGGTGCCACTTCAGTCATGGGGTATTCAGGTTTTGGCAGACATAACCGTCTGAAACAACCGTCGCAATTATTCTCATTTGATGAAGCCTCCATGTACATCACGTTTATCGATACCGAAGAAAAAGTAAAAGCAGCCTTAAGTGTTTTAAGAACACAATATCGCGGCGGATTCATCGTCACGCACGCTGTCAATCTCTGGTAAAAACTAGCAATTTGTTTGGTCATCTCATTTAAAATCAAATGTGCTTAAAGCACTTATAATTTATAAATCATAATTCCTGTGATTAAAAATCTCCTCATATTCTCACATAAAAACCGTCCGTTGGTCGTCGCCTTAAGCTTGATCATTATGGGGATCGGTTATTATTGTTTCACGGAACTTAAAATAGAAGCTTATCCCGATATTGCCGACACCAACGTGATTGTTGTGGCCCAATATCAAGGTCGTGCTGCCGAAGAAGTCGAACAGCAAGTGACCATTCCGCTGGAACGTGTATTGCAAGACGTGCCCAATGTTATCGACCGCAGAAGCCGAACCATCTTTGGATTATCGGTCGTACAACTAACCTTTAAGGATGATACGGACGATTATTTTGCGCGTCAGCAAGTTATGGAACGCCTCGCCAGTGCTGAGCTACCTGAAGGTGTCATCTCTGAATTAGCGCCACTTTCCACTGCTGTAGGAGAAATTTTCAGATATGTGGTGGAAGCACCGCCAAGCTATTCGCCTACCGAATTAAGAGATTTACAGGACTGGGTCATCGAACCTTATTTGTTACAAACCAATGGTGTTGCTGATATCACAACCTTTGGCGGTCCGTTAAAACAGTTCCACATTCTAATCGATCCCGATAAGCTCCGTAAATACGATTTGAGTTTTTCAGAAGTGGAAGATGCGGTCGTTGCAAACAACCATAACACAGGTGGAAACATCATGGAACGCGGTGGGCAAGGTTTTGCCGTTCATGGCTTGGGCGCCATCAAAAATGAAAAAGACATTGAGAATATCGTCCTAAAGGCGATTAAAGGGGTTCCGATTTTTATCAGTGATGTTGCGAGTGTCGAAATTGCTCCGCCGCCGCCAAGTGGTGTTTTGGGCTATTCTGTTCCGGATGAAAACATTGAAGTGAACAATGGTGTTGAAGGTATTATTTTACTTCGGAAATTTGAAAACCCAAGTGAAGTTCTGGTGGAACTCAAGCAGCGCATCGCCGATTTGCAAGAGCACGAACTCCCTGACGATGTAACCATCCGTACACTTTATGACCGTGGTTTTTTAATTGACCACTCCTTAAGTACCGTTGGAAAAACACTTTTTGAAGGCGTTAGTATTGTCATTATCATCCTGATTTTCTTCTTAGGAAGTGTGCGAAGTGCGTTGGTAGTGGCTTTAACCATTCCGTTTTCGTTGTTATTTGCGTTTATTATCATGCGATTTACAGGGATTCCGGCCAACTTATTGTCGTTGGGCGCGATTGACTTCGGAATTATCGTAGACGGCGCCGTGATCATGACCGAACATCTCATCCGGAAATATCGAACCGCCACGCGAGAACAACGACAAGAAGGCATTGTGAGCATTACCTTATCAGCGGCTCAGGAAGTGGGTCGTGAAATCTTTTTCTCCGTAACGATTATCATCTTGGCCTATATGCCGATCCTATTGATGACGCGTGTTGAAGGCAAATTATTCTCGCCAATGGCCTTAACGCTATCCTTTGCCGTGTTAGGATCGATGGTGGCAGCACTGACATTTGTCCCCGTAATCATTTCGTATGTCTACAGTAAAACCATGTCTCAGCCCGACAAAAAGTTTAAAGACCCTAAAAATCCTATACTGACATTTTTAGAGAATCAGTACGTGAAAGCTTTAAATATTTTTACAACGCACTACAAAAAAACAGTGGCTATTGGATTTGCGATTGTATTTATTCTGATTGCGTTTGGAACTAAATTAGGTTCTGAATTTTTACCAGAATTGGATGAGGGCTCAATTTTCTTACAAGGAAATTTCCCGGCTGGAATAACGATTACGGAGAACGCGAAATACGCGCCTAAAATCCGCGAGGTCATTTCAAAATATCCACAGGTTTCGTATGTGATTACACAAACCGGACGCAATGATGATGGCACCGATCCATTCCCGGCAAATAGAAACGAAATTTTAGTCGGATTAAAAGATTACGCCGAATGGAGTGGTACACTTTCAAAAAGCGAATTGGTTCAAAAAATGCGTACCGATTTGGAGGATGAATTCCCAGGAGTCACCTTTACGTCTGGCCAACCGATTATTGACCAAGTGATGGAGATTGTAACGGGAAGTGCTGCCGATTTAGCGGTATCTATCGTTGGCGATGATTTGATTATGATGCGCGAAAAAGCAGAAGTCATTTCGCAGATTATGCAAACCATGGACGGAAGCGAAGGTGTGAATATTGAACAAGAAAACACGCAAGATCAATTGGCCATTAATATCAATCGTGAGCAAGCGGCGCGTTATGGCATCAACGTTGCCGATATTCAATATATGATCGAAGCGGCAATAGGCGGAAAAGAAATCTCGGTGTTATATGATGGCGCCAAACGTTATGATATTGTGGTGCGTTATCTACCCCAATTCCGTGAGAATATGAACGACCTCAAAAACTTGATGATTCCTTCTGCAACGGGCGCTTTAGTGCCGATGGATCAACTGGCGGATATTGGCTACGTTGAAGGACAAACTAACATTTACCGTTTGAACAATAAACGTATGGTTACCGTTCGTGCCAACATTGAAGGCCGAGATCAAGGTGGTTATGTGAGAGAACTGCAAGCTAAAATCGACGCCCAAGTTGAAATTCCAAAAGGCTACGAATTGGTATTTGGTGGACAATATGAAAATCTAGCCCGTGCAGGAAAGCAGTTGGCATTTACTATCCCGCTGACCTTAATCATGGTTATCGTTGTCCTGTTTATGTTGTTTAAAAACTTTAGGGATACGCTCATCACAACCAGTTGTGTTCTGTTTGCTTTAGCCGGAGGTATCATCGCATTAATGCTCAGAGGTTATTACTTTAACGTTTCTGCAGGAGTTGGATTTGTATCTATTTTCGGGATCTCAGTGATGGCAGCGGTGTTATTGGTGTCTGCATTAAATAGAGCCTCGGCCAAAGAGCCGTTAACCAAAACCTTGGTTATGGCAACCTCAAAAGAACAGTTGCGCGCGGTATTGACCATTCTTATTTTGGCAATCTTCGGATTAGTTCCGGCTGCGATTTCCAGTGGCATTGGATCGGATGTTCAGCGGCCATTGGCAACCGTGATTATCGGAGGATTAACGAGTACCTTGCTCTTTGCGCCATTATTAATTCCACCATTGTATTGGTGGGTTAATAAGCCGGCTGAAGTTGAAATTGAAATTGAAGATGAAGATGAAGTTGGAAATGAAGACTAGTCCCTTAACAAAGACCTTTCAGGTTTCTTGGTGGCTGAGCTTGTCGAAGCCAAAACCTGAAAGGTCTTAATAACCTAAACAAGGCTCTATAGTAAGATAAAAACTAATGTGATAAGTTATTTCCCACTAATTAACAGAAATTAAATGAATATCAAAAATAAGCACAGCCCCACCAGGAATACCAGGACGCCCCTGACTTCCATATCCTAAATGCGAAGGAATCAATAATTTACCTTTGCCACCTTCTTTAAAATAAGTAATTCCTTCTGTCCATCCTTTTATGACTTGTTGTAAACCAAACGAAATTCCATTAGCATCACTTTTATCAAAAGTCTTACCGTCTAAAAAATAACCTTTATAAGCTACGGTTACATTAGAGGTTGCGGCTGGTTGCTTACCAGAACCTGGCTCATCCATAACATAATACAAGCCGGAAACACTCTTTTGAGCATCCAAATTATTTTGGTCAATATATGCTATAATTTCTTCATTATTTTTCTCTTTATAGTCTGCAACGCCATCACTTTTACTACATGAAGTTAAGAAGGCAAATACCAAAACCATTAAAGTGTATTTTTTCATAAATATTTATTTTTTAAAGGATCAAATATAGGGGTAACGAAATAATAAACACTACCAAAATATTTTGTGATTTTCAACTGATAAAATAGCATAAAATTTGAACGCGCGGAACACAACCAAAAATCGAAATGAACGCAAAAACATAAAACCTTACGACCTTCGTATAATCCTCTGCAAACATTGAGGTGAACAATTACTCTATATTTTCTTCTATTAAATCCTTCGAACATGATCTTAAAAAAACTACTTTATTCAACTTTAAAATGGTAATTAACCAAAAAAAATTAACTAGTTAAATAAATCATTATTTTATATGTTTGAAAATCAAACTTATACTCTTAAAAACACATAATGAAGCATCTCATCACCTTTTTAAAACCCTTATTTCTAAGTCTTTTTGGCCTCATAATATTCACAGGTTGCAACAGTAAGAACTATATTATTAAAAGTGACTTCGCAACAAATACCGAAGGCTGGACGATTACAGGCGACGCTCAAGGCGAATTTTCAGAGCCATCTTACGCAACTGAAGGTGGTGTGACCGATGGCTACATATTTGCTGATGATGACGTACAAGGCGGGGTTTGGTATTTCACGGCACCAGATACTTATCTTGGGAATAAAAATGAATTTTACGGAGCCACACTTAGATTCAGTCTCTTACAGGAATCTAAAATGTCCAGACAATTTGTGAGTGATGATATCATTTTTCAAAATGGAAATAACCAGATTACATACATCTTTGATAAAGAAAATTATCCAGGCAAAAACTGGACTGAATATGAGGTAAAAATCAGTGCTGACCAAGGCTGGTTTAAAGGTGGATACAATAGTAAAGTTCAAGCTACCGAAGCCGAGATTAAAGCCATCCTCTCCAATATTACCCAATTTTCAATTCGTGGCGAATTTGAAACCGGCCCAGATACTGGCGCTTTGGATCATGTCATCATTTCTAAAAAATAAAGTTAAAACCTCACAGGTTTTGAAAACCTGAAAGGTTCGAGATCTCCATTTTTCAAGAATATTGTAACCTATAAACCGACGGCCAATCAAATTCACATCATATGATTGCACCAGCTATCGCTAGCAATAAAGTTTAGATATAATTTAATTTTGAGGCTTTTTTTTTAACATATGTTGGCAAAAGCAATCGCATCGTACTTATAAAAACAAGTTACTGAAAATGATAAATTCGTATCTTTGATTAAAAGTTTATAAAAATGGATTTAGAAGCCCGCAAAATATCTTTTGTTCAAGAATTTTTAAGACTGCAAAACGAAGAAATAATCAGCGGGCTGGAAAAATTATTGCGAGAAAGAAAAACCGAACTTATTGAAAAAAACATGAAACCAATGAGCATGGATCAATACAACGTTGAAATCGACCAAGCTATGGAGGATTCGGAAAATGGACGCATGATTAAAGCCTCAGACCTAAAAGCCAAAATCCAAAAATGGAGCTAGAGGTTTATTGGTTACAATTAGCCGAAGATAAGCTTGATGACATTTATACCTATTATAAATTAAAAGCGGGCAAAAGAATAGCCCAAAAATTAATTAACGGCATTGTAGACACCACTATTGATTTAGAAAATCAACCTGAAATTGGACAAGTCGAATTAAATCTATCGAACAGAAAACAAGAGTTCAGGTATTTGGTTTTTAAAAATTATAAATTAGTGTATTGGATAAATTCTGATTACAATAGAATTGAAATTGCAAACGTCTTTGATTGTAGACAAGATCCAGAAAAAATCCTAGAAACAAAATAATTCTAGTTCTGAATTCTTTATAAAATCAGTTACTAGTATCCTACTATTTACCACAACCTTCGCGAATTTCTCATTCAGTTAGCGTTTATTGAATCAGGTTATTATAGCCGGGAAATATTCAAATTATAAATAAAATAAAGACTTTTGATCTCAGCCGAGCAGAACCTATTGACATAGATATGTCAATCAAATTCACATCTTATGATTGCACCAGCCATCGCCAGCATTAAAGTTTAGATATAATTTAATTTTCAGCCTGTTTTTCCTGAGGAGTTCTTTAATTTTACGAAAAACATTTTCTTCACAATTACAAATCACTCATGAAAAAATCAATAGTTACCTTATTTTTAATCTTTGGATTCATCTCTTTTATAAATGCGCAAACAGAAACACTGGAAGATCGTCTTTATGAATTGCCAGATGTCATTTTTACAAAAATAGAAACCCCAGCTAATTATGAAGCGGCCTACGAATTAAAGATCAAACAACCTTTAGATCATAAAGATCCTTCTAAAGGTTATTTTTACCAAAGAGCTTATTTGTCTCACAAAGATTTCAAATTGCCCACCGTAATGATAACGGAAGGTTACACCGCTAACAGCAACAGAATTGACGAATTAACTCGTTTTATCGATGCTAATCAACTCCGAATTGAGCATCGGTATTTTGGCAAAAGCAATCCTGCCAAAATCGATTATCAATATTTAACTTTAGAACAAGTTGCTGGGGATTTACATCATATCAACAGCCTATTTAGAAATTTATATCCTTCCAAATGGATCTCTACAGGGCGCAGTAAAGGTGGCGCAACAACTTTATTTTACAGATATTTTTATCCGGAAGATGTTGATGTAAGCGTCAATTATGTTGGCCCTATCAATAAATCGTTTGAAGAGCAACGTGTTTATAAATTTTTAGATACGGTTGGCACAGCAGACTGTCGTGCGAAAATTGAAAAATTCCAAAGACATGTTTTAGAAAATAAAGCTGAAATCCTACCACTCATTAAAGCCTACAGCATTGGTGCAAAAGCAAGCTTTACCTATCAAAATATTGAAGAAGCCTTCGAATTTTCAGTGATGGAATATCCATTTTCATTTTGGCAATACGGTTCAGATTGCAGCTTAATTCCTGATGAAAACGCTTCGGCATTTGATTCCTTTGTTTACTTGACCTCAGTTTCAGGAATCTCTTTTTTTAGCGATCAGTCGATGACGGATTACGCGTCACACTATTACCAATCGGCTAACGAGTTTGGTTATTATGGCTATGACACCAGCAAATTTAAAGGACTTTTAGACGAGTTGCCTACGAATAAAAATCCGCATGCGGCTTTCACACCTAACCATATGAAAGTTCCTTTTAATGATAAAGCATTAAAAGGGCTGAATGCTTGGCTTCCAAAACACGGCAATAAAATTGTTCATATTTACGGAGCGTTAGACACTTGGTCAGCTTCGGCGGTGCCTCCATCTGATAAAGTGGATGCTTTATGGTTTATGATGAAAGGAAAACATCATGGCACCGCCAACATTACTGAAATGACGCCAGCTGAAAGAGAAAAACTCACCAAGGCATTAGAACGTTGGCTAAACATCAGAATAGGAAACTAAAGTTAAGTTATAAATCTAAAGGTATTTTTGATTGGTGTTTTATTTAAAGATTGTTGGTGAAAAACACCAACAATGGCAAAATTGTTGTTAGAAAACACCAACAACGGCAGCGGACAAAACACCTACACTGGAAGAATTAATATCCAAAATACTTACACATGAGTTGCAAATTGAAAAAGGATGAAAGAACCCCAGAAAAGAGCATTGCACTAACGAACAGCGTGGCCAGAACAACAATTTTCTCATTTGAACGGTAGTTGACATAATTCAATACCACTTGAAAAGCCAACGCCAACAGTTGTCCTACCATTATTTGTTTAGCACAATTTATTATGGGTTTTTGGAAATACAAAAAATAATTCGCACATATAACCACGATATAAAGTGAGGTTATTACAAACAAAACCGTCTTTGGAAATCTAAATCTTGAGGAGTTTGCCATGTTGCGCAGTTTATATCAAAAGTAATAAATCGGAAAAAATCAGAAGACAATAATTATTATGAAATACCAATTATTAAGAAAATAACATCTATTTTTTGAAATATTATTAAACTATGAACACTCTCTACATCCATGGCTTAAATGGCAGCTTAACTCCCGAAAAAAGAGTCATACTCGAACGCTACGGAAACGTCCAGTCGCCAGCCATCGATTATGAAAACAATCCAGACAGTATTATGTGGATTTACAACCAGTATAAAGATGCAAAAATTGATATCATCATGGGCAGTAGCATGGGTGGATTTGCTGGATATCATCTTTCCAAATTATTTAAAACTCCTGCTTTGCTGTTCAATCCGGCATTGTCTGAAAGAAGTGTTTTTCAAAACATCCCTGAAACAGCAGAAACCAACGGCTCTTGCATTAGTATTGTTTTAGGCTCTAAAGATACCGTGGTCAGCCCTAAAGACACCTTGAGCTTTTTAGGCGATATATTAATGCAATCACAAAATTATAATATCAGCATTCGGTATGACCTTGAACATCGGATT
This sequence comes from Gelidibacter sp., assembly GCF_053579655.1. Classification (NCBI taxonomy): domain Bacteria; kingdom Pseudomonadati; phylum Bacteroidota; class Flavobacteriia; order Flavobacteriales; family Flavobacteriaceae; genus Gelidibacter; species Gelidibacter sp. The sequence continues at coordinate 27,402 of NZ_JBMDWE010000025.1, forward strand.
CCTGTTCATGTTTTTGAGGAAGAAGTCACTAAATTCTTTGAGAACGTTTCTCCAAATATTTTAAAACCGAGAAGACTCTTTTTAGACGATCTAAGATCTATTGTGATGGTGTATGACAAAACCTTTGAATCTGAATTTGATATTGTGAGAACCTACGATGACTTCGTGGATTACATCATGAAAAACGGTCTTCCCGAATTCATTAGTTTTGATAACGATTTGGGACTTGATGACAACGGAAAGCTTGCTCCAGACGGTTTAGCAGCTGCCAAATGGCTGGTTTACGAATCGGGTCTCGATTTGCGAACTCTACAATATAAGGTGCATTCAGCAAATCCTGTGGCTGCGGAGCAAATCCGTGGGCTATTAGGGAATTATATGAAGCACTTAAACAATTTAAACTCTTAAAAGAATATTGTTTTTAGGTAAAAAAGGACCATTTGAGCTAAACCTCTTTTTTAAGGAGAGTGTTCAGTTTACAAAGACAAACTAAACCACTTCTATTAACTAAAGTCCACACCAACCCGATAAGCGCTCTAGTAGTGTTTTTAAAACAGATCAAAAGTCTGTTGCATTCGTGAAATTCATATTGCGAAATTTGAGCCAGAATTACCACCGTACGAATAAGTCCGTGAAATTCACATCAAAATTTTCAGAAGCTAAGTGCATAGTTTTAGCTTAATTTAAGATCAATGAATTTACTTTTCTTTTGCTTCTTTCAACTTCTTCTTTTCTTGCCTTTTGAAATAGCCCCTGAAGAAGAAATTATGCTTTAGGGCCTCCATATTTTCATTCAATTTTTCAGACGCTTCTTTTATATTAATCATGGTGGAGTCAATGTTTTTAATCAAAATCTTATCCTGAGTGATATAATTCAAAGTGCCTTTGGAGGTTTTTATATCGGAAATATAATCTTCAAGACTTTTGGTCACTTCTTTGATATGATCACTTGATTTTTCAAGATTTCCAAATACGTGTTGGATTTGGTTTTTGGAAACGGTATCACTCAAAAGCAACGCTGCCGCACTATCGTCATAATTTATTTTGGAGACAATAGTATTGATTTGAGAGACAGCCTCGTTGGCACTCAAAGTCATTTTTCGCAACCCATCCATTGACCTTTTCAAATCTTGAGCCATTAAACTATCGCTCATTAAAGCCCCCAAAGTGCCCTTTCCCTCCACCAATTGATTGGTTATGGTCAACAAATTTGCAGAAATCAAAGCCACATTTTCATTCGTTCTGTCTAATGTAGAAAGCATCTCAGTAGTACTCGTTTTACTGTAAACTTGTAGGAGGTCTCCAGAAACTACCATCTGGGCGGACTTATCCTCTCCAGGAACGATATTTACAACCATACTTCCAACCAGACCGTCTGAACCTATTGAGGCAATAGCGTCTTTCTTAATAAAACGGGCTGCTTTCTCTTCTATAGACATGCCTACTGTAATCTTTCCCGCTTCCAACATTTCGATTCTGCTAACCGTCCCCACATTAACGCCAGAATAACGCACATTATTTCCCAATTGGAGTCCATTTACATCTTCAAAAATGCCATAAAGTAGAATGTTTTTACTGAACATTTGCTGGCGACTTCCAATAAAATAGAGCGCAACAATAAGCAGCAAGGTGCCCACGATGACAAAAATGCCGACTTTTATTTTTTGTGACGTTGATTTTCCCATAATATTAAGTTTTAAAGAAGGCCTGTACTTGTTCATCTTTTGAATTTGAAAGCTCCTCAAAAGTGCCTTCCACATAATTAACCCCATCCACCAGCAAAATTATTCGGTTCGAAACGAAACGCGCGCAATCCACATCGTGCGTAATGATGAGGGATGAAGTATTGTATTTCTTTTGAATATCGCGCATCAACTGAATGATCTCCTTAGCTGTAATTGGATCCAATCCTGTGGTGGGCTCGTCATACATAATGATTTTAGGTTTTAGGATCAATGCTCTCGCCATGGCGACGCGACGTTGCATTCCGCCAGAAAGCTCTGCCGGCATTAAATCTATGGCATGCAATAATCCCACGTTTTCCAAAGCTTCTTTGACCAAGACTTCAGTGCCTTGAAAGTTTTCTATTTTATCTTTATGTCGTCTTAAAGGAAACTCTAGATTTTCACGTACCGTCATGGAATCATAGAGCGCACTTCCTTGAAATAGAAAACCGATCTCCGTACGAAGCATATCCAACTCCTTTTGCCCCATCGTCGTAATATCCTCGCCTTCAATTGTAATGCTGCCGCTATCTGGCTGAATCAATCCCACCAAACATTTTACCATGACCGATTTCCCTGAACCCGACTTGCCCATAATGACCAAGGTTTCGCCTTTAAAAAGTTTCAGATTGAAACCCTGAAGCACATGATTGTCCCCAAAACTTTTTTTCAGATTTTTTATCTCTAATACTTGCTTTATGTTTTCTCCAGAATTCATTTAGGACTCAAAAAATATATTGGTTATGAATACAGCTATAAAATCAATTATAAACAACAACATCGAGATATAAACTACAGCAGAATTTGAAGCCTCGCCCACGCCTACGGTTCCTTTAGAACAGTTATACCCTTTATAGCAACCCACCAATCCAATGGCAAAACCAAAAAACACCGATTTTACCGTTGCCGGAAGTAAATCGCTGAATTGCAAGGCATCGGAAACTTGATTAAAGTAGAACTGAAACGACACATCCCCTTTAATATTTTCAACCAAAGCTGAACCTAAAAGAGCAATCGCATCGCCCATAAGAATCAATAAAGGCAGCATTAAGGTTGTCGCGACAATTCGTGTGACCACTAAATATTTAAAAGGATTGGTTCCAGAAACTTCCATGGCATCAATTTGCTCCGTAACACGCATCGACCCTAGTTCAGCGCCTATTCCTGAGCCAATTTTACCAGCGCAGATCAATGCAATGATTACCGGCCCAATCTCTCGAACAATGGAAAGACTAACCATCGAGGCCATCCAGGATTGCGCACCAAACTGCATCAACGTAGGTCGAGACTGTAAGGTAAAAACGAGTCCTAAAATAAACCCCGTCACACTGACCAATAACAACGAACGATTGCCCATATTATAACATTGACGAACCAGCTCTCGAAACTCAAAAGGCGGACTAAAAACTTCTCTAAAAAACCGTCCCGCAAATAAGGTCATATCGCCAATTTCGGCGAAGAATACTTTAATGGGGTCCAAGATGGAATTCGGTTGGCTCATTTATAAATGGTATACTTAAATGTAACTCTATTTTAGATAATACAGATGATATTGAGCAGCTAATCACCTTAAAAACACAATTCTGTGAAAACATTATTAGGAGTAATCTTATCCAAAAGTCGAGTTTTAATAATATTTTGAACTAAAAAGTTATTGGCTATATGGTCTATTTTGTTTCTGACAAAAAACTTATAATTCATTGTTGAACACTGCTGATATAATTAGTATATTCAAACAAACCTAATTAATACTAAATTCCAAGTAATGAAAACCATTTTAGTGATCGCTTTTTCCTTAGCGCTTGTAGGTTGTTTAAATTCCAATAAAAAGACTAACGAAGAAGAGATCAAAATCATTCCCGAAGAAGTGGTCGAAAAACCCAAACCCATTGAAATACGGGTAAAGAAAGATGTTCCCATTCGCTCCTACTTTAAATGGATGGACAGTATTGTTTCAGAACATAACCAAACCCACAACTATCCGATAGACGAATACATTATTGTTCATAATAACCCTTGGATTATTGATACTTTGGCGCATACTGATTATTACTATCTGAAGGACAAAGGCATCTTTAATGAAGATTCGCAAGCCCTGAATGCTTTGACAAAAGATCAAATTCTCACCATTCCCGATTCCCTAAAAACAGAAGAACTAAAAGCCCAACTAAAGGCCACCACACTGGAATTAAACATTCCAGAATTTAGACTTCGCATCCTTCAAGATGGAAAAGAGCTCTATAAATTTCCTGTTCGGGTGGGAAAAGTTGGAAAAAAATATATGGAAATGGCCCAATCCACGGTCGATAGGAGAACACAGCCAGGCATAGGAGAAATAATCAGGGTCAACAAAAATCCGACATTTAGGAACCCTCTGAATAATCATAAATATGTCCGAACCAATCGAGATGACGGCAAAAACACGGCCCTTCCAGCGATTCCATGGTTAGAACCAGCAATCAATGGTCGAAGGTTGGGTCAACTTATTCATCCCACCACCAATTTGGCGACCTTAGACAAAGCCTCTTCCAACGGCTGTGTTGGCTTAAGAGAATCGGATGCATGGATCGTTTATTGTTACGCGCCGATAGGAACCAAAGTGGTATTTAAATATGAGTTAGTTGGAAAAAATGATGCTGGAGAAACCGTAGAATTTAAAAATATCTATCCTGGTTTTGAAAAAATTAAATTAAAAAACATTTCATCTGAATTATAAAAAACAGCTCAAGACCTAGACATCGGTTGCTTAAAATGGCGCCTATTGCAAAAACACAGAGCGTGTGTGAAAATAGGATTTCTAACCATAATTAGTATAAAAAAATAACACCTAACACTAATCCAACTCAAATGAAAAAACTAGCACTACTATTGACCTTCGGATGCATATTTTCCTTAACGGCACAAACCGAAGCAGAAAAAGTAAAAGAAACCATTACCAAATCAGAAATTGAAGGTCATATTTACTTTTTAGCCGACGACGTTTTAAGAGGACGCGAAACAGGCTCTCCCGAAATCAAAATAGCCGCTTCGTATTTAGCCAATAGCCTTCGCAGTTATGGCGTCAAACCAAACCCACAAACAGGCACCTATTATCAGGATGTAAAACTCAAACGCGTATCTCCTCCAAAAAACTCCTCCATCGAAATAAACAAGCAAGCAATTACGGATTACGTATTTATCAATGCGGCAGCAATGACTTCTAACCAAGACGCCATTTATTTAAACCATGGTTTAGCTGATGATTATAAGGGTAAGGATGTTAAAGGCAAAGTTATTATTGTAAAAGCTGGCAGTCCTGAAACTAGCGAAGGAAGAGCTGCTTTCGGTTTACGTCGTACCAAGGAAAAATTGGCCAAAGAGCATGGGGTTGCTGCAATTTTTGAGTTGCTAAAAGTAGACGACAGCACCTGGAACTCCATAAATCATAATTTTAATGGACCGACCATAACCATTGCTTCAGGCGACAATGCGAAAAGTGAAGGTAAAGAAACTGCCTATGTTTGGGTTTTAGATAAAAACGGAAAAATGGCAGAACAATTAAGCACTGCCAAGAAGATAAGTTCTAAAATAGCTATTGGCGAAAAGCATGAAGAAGCTGTCGATTGTCAAAATGTTATTGGTATGGTTGAAGGCACCGATCCGAAGCTTAAAAATGAATACATTATTTACTCTGCACATTATGACCATGTGGGTATCGGCGCACCCGATGCTACTGGAGACACCATTTATAACGGCGCAAGAGACAATGCCGTTGGCACTACTACCGTTTTGAGCATGGCCAAAAACTTAGCTAAATATCCAACAAAGCGCTCGTCGTTATTTATTCTCTTTACGGGCGAAGAAAGAGGCCTTTTAGGAAGCAGCTATTATGTTGAAAATCCTGTATTACCATTAAACCAAATGGTGTATTGTTTTAATAGTGATAATGCCGGCTATAATGACACCTCTGTAATCTCAGTGATAGGATTGACCAGAACTACTGCTGAAAACAATATTTTTAGTGCCGCGGAAGCCTTTGGATTAAAAGCGATTGAAGATCCGGCTAAAGAACAAGGTTTATTTGACAGAAGTGATAACGTCAATTTTGCTAAAAAAGGAATTCCTGCGCCTACCTTCTCTTTAGGCTTTACCACATTTGATGGCGACGTTACCAAATATTACCACCAACCAGGAGACGAAGCGCATACTTTAGATTATGATTATTTGCTGAAATTCTTTAATGCTTATGTACTGGCAGGAAGAAACATCGGCAACGACCCAAAAACACCAGTTTGGAATCAAGGCGACAAATATGAAGAGGTTTCTAAAGAGCTTTATAATTTAAAAGGTACGAACAACTAACTTATAAAAACAACTATAGAAATACAATGCCATAAATTTTTAAGGGTAATTCCTTAAGCTTTATGGCATTTTTAATTTGAATCCCGTCTGATTGATGAACAAGGAAAGTACATCATCACACTTGAAGCTTCAACCGCAAACCGATGCGCTCAACCGTTATTTCAATAGATGGCATTTGACAATGTTTTATTAAGATTTAGTTTCCATCAAACCCAAAGTCGGGCAATTCTTCATAATGATAGTATTCTGAAACTTCCTCGCTATTTCCCAGACTGTTTTTCCCTCGTAACTTATGAACGGTGTGCGCCATCAACTCGTCAGTGGGATATGCTTTTATTAATTCGATAAGGGATTGTTTGTCCAAATCATCGGTGTAGGTCATCAGCCATTGGTCCGCCAAAGCCTCTGGTAATATCACAGGCATGCGTGGGCCGTCGAGTTTAGGGTTGTTATGGATTTTTGAGAGCATTGCATTGCCCTTAGTAGTGACGATGGAAAACGTATTCATTTTACCGCCCGTATCAGGATTGTGCCATTCACTGTAAAACCCTGCGAATATTATGGGTTCTTTATCTTTTCTATAAATATAAAAGGGATAGATTTCTTTCTGATAATGATGGTGTTCATAAAAGCCGTCCACATAAATAAGACACCGTGATTGTTTTGCCGCCTCACGAAAGGAGTTTTTATCAAAGATGGTTTCTCCACGTGCGTTGAGAGTATTATTCCACGTTTTATTCATTTGTTCCGTATCACTGACCCAATGCGTCAATAAGCCCCAAGTGGACACATCTGGAAAATCTGGCGAACGGTCGGTATAGATCAATACCGTGGGATGACTGAAACCCATGCTATGAAATAAAGGTAAATTGGTTAACGGAATAAGCCGTTCCATGATTTCATCCACAGCGCTTTTATCCCCTTTTCGCTCTGCGCGCTTCAGTAGCGTTTCAACACTAGCCTTTATATCGTAGCACATTTGTTTGAATATTATTTATCTAAGCTATTACAGTTAGAAATTTAAAGCATTAATCAAATATGAAAAGATTGACATTTAATGAGAAATTCATTGTGAGAATCTTTAAGAAAACATATAAATGAAGTCTCCTTAGAATAATTTTATAAAAATTGAACAATATTCATATCATGAAATAAATACAAACAAATGTTAAACTGAAATGTTAGTACGTAAAAACTAGTACTTTTCATAAAGCTAACCTCAATTAAAAATTTAGAATTATGAAAAAAACTATTTCAATAGTTTATGTCATTTTATTTTTTAGTGCCACTTATGCACAGCAACAAGAAAAAACAGACCATTTAAAAACCTTCGCAAAAGCTTATGGTTATGTGAAATACTTTCATCCAAGTGATGAAGCTTCAGAAATAGATTGGAATAGTTTTGCCGCATTTGGAGCTAGCGAGATTTTAAAATGTAATAATCCAAATGAGGTTTTAGCGACGCTCAACGATCTTTTCAAACCTATTGCACCTAGTATTATATTTTCTAATACAGTACAGGACTATGATCTTAACGCAATTACGCCTAGTAACTCCAAAGATTATCAATCAATTTATTGGCAACACCAAGGCGTTTCAAAAGACATGAACAACCAAGAAGGTCCTTATAAGAGTGTCAGAGTAAATAGTTTTTCTGAAATTGATGAATCCAGTGGTTTTGGCAGCCTCAGTGTTTCTATTGATCCAGAGAAATATAAAGGCAAGGAAATAAAATATACGGGTTGGGTAAAACTTAAGGAGGATTCTGAAGGTTCGGGTCATTTATGGTTAAGAGTTGACAAGCCTGATAATAAAATAGGCTTTTTTGAGAATATGGGTGCTAATCCCATTAAAAGTAATGAATGGAAGGAATATGAAATTATTGGAGAAGTCGATGATTTAGCATCAGTACTGTTTATGGGATATCTTTTAATTGGTAAAGGAACTTTATTTTTAGATGATGTGCATCTCTATTATAAGGAGAACAATATATGGATAGAAATACCTATTAAGAACAGCGATTTTGAAGCTAACACTATCGGCGTCAAAAATGAACAATCGGAATGGACTGGCAAACTTGAGGGCTATTCATATACACTATCAAATACTGAACAAAAAGAAGGCAAAAATAGTGCAGTTATTACCTATGAAGGACAAGTTAAAATAGTAAAAGAGGAGCCTCTTTTTGAGTACTTTCCGAAATTCGGGGAGCTCATAGAAAAAGAAATTGGGGCTGGCGTTTTTTGTCAAATACCCTTAAATATTTACGGTAACCAGGAAAATACGTACCCTAAAAGTAAAACTTTAACCACATTACAAAACAATTTGAAAAATGTAGATGACAGTCCAAATAATGTCGCCATGCGCTTAGGCAACGTTATAAATATCTACAATGTTTTTCAACATTTCTACCCTTATTTTAGTGAAGTGGATTTGGATTGGGATAAAGAATTAGAAACAGCTTTAGAAAGAAGTTTAAAAGATAAAACTGAAAATGATCATCTCATAACATTGCAGAAATTTACGGCCCCATTAAAAGATGGCCATGTATATGTAGGTGGTGTTGAAATTGATCTATATGTTCCGCCTATCAATTGGGAGTGGATTGAAAATAAGTTGGTTATTACCAAAGTTAAAGATGGATTTGTAGGAATAAAAATTGGCGATGTCGTTACCAAAGTAAATAACGAATTATCAGAAAACTATTTTAAAGAAATTAATTCTCGAATTTCTGCAAGTACTGACGGATGGTTGAAATATAGAGCGCGAAGCGAAAGTCTATTTGGAAAAAAAGATGAAAATCTAGTTCTAGAGATCAACAATAAAAATGTAATCCTAAATCGTGACAAAAAATATGATTACTATGAAAACGATATTAATATCCAGGAAAATAATTATAAACTATTAAATGATAATATATTTTATCTCAACCTTGACACCATTGAAATGGACACGATAACTTCGCTTTTACCACAATTACAACAGGCAAAAGGTATCATTTGTGATTTAAGAGGTTATCCTAATGGGAACCATGAATTCATTTCACATCTCTTGAAAGAAAAAGACACTTCTACAGCGTGGATGAGAGTCCCTAAAATCATATATCCAGATCACGAAAAAATCGTAGGCTATGAGAACCATGGATGGGAAATGGAACCAAAAAAACCATATTTAGGAGATAAAAAAGTGGTCTATATTATTGATGGCAGATCCATAAGCTATGCCGAAAGTTATATGAGTTTTATTAAAGATTATCAATTAGCAACCATAGTGGGCCAACCAACTGCAGGTACAAATGGATATATAAATCCATTTACGCTTCTAGGAAATTACAATATTAACTGGACTGGAACGAAGGTTGTAAAGCACGACGGCTCTCAACATCATACTATAGGCGTATTACCAGACATCTATGTCAGCAAAACTATTGATGGGATTAAATCAGGAAAAGACGAATTTTTAGAAAAAGCTATAGATGTTATTTTAAATTAAGCCCTTTTAGGGCTTTTTGAGTTTAAAATAACGGCCCTGAATCATACAATGAGAAGTTCAATTTTCTCATATTATTCGTATATTGAAAGCTTGTTCACACCCATTAAACCCTCGTATAAAAATGAAAAAACTTATAACCTTCGCTCTATTAATAGCATTGACCTCCTCCTGCAAAGTACAACAACCCTTAAAAAGTCATGATTTTACTAAAGAAGGCAGTTTCACACCTGGCGTTGAAGGCCCAGCCACAGATTATCAAGGAAACATTTATGCGGTCAATTTTGAAGAACAAGGCACTATTGGGAAAGTGACGCCCAATGGGGAAGCTTCTGTATTTGTAAAACTACGTAATGGCAGTATTGGGAATGGTATTCGCTTCGGGGAAAAGAATCAAATGTTTGTGGCCGATTATACCAATCATAATATTTTGGAGATTGATTTGGTCACTAAAAAGATTTCCATATTTGCCCATGAATCGACCGCCAACCAACCTAATGATATCGCGATTGCTCCAAACAAAACGCTTTATGCCAGTGATCCCAATTGGTCAGATAACACTGGGAAATTATGGAAAGTTACCAAAGACAAAGGTTTCGAACTTTTAGAAGAAAACATGGGAACCGTCAATGGTATTGAAGTCAGTCCTGATGGTAAAAAACTATATGTCAATGAATCTGCCCAACGCAAAATATGGGTTTATGATATCGTCGAAAATAGCTTGATCCAAAACAAGCAAGAACTGATGTCCTTTGAAGATCATGGCTTAGATGGCATGCGTTGCACACCTAATGGAAATCTCTATGTGACGCGCTATGGCAAAGGAACCGTCATCATTCTCTCTCCAAAAGGTAAATTATTAAAGGAAATAGAATTGATAGGTAAAAAACCAAGTAACCTGACTTTTAGCAATGATTACAAAAAAGTCTATGTGACGATGGCTGATCGTGGTAATATTGAAGTTGTTAATTTGTAGTGGGTAAGATTTCTAAAGTAAATAATCTCAGCATTTATATTAGACTTCCCTTTTTTAGAAAACTTCTCTATAGACTAACAAAAAATTATTGAAGTTAGCCTAAAGCCTCTTTTTTTAAACGCAAGGAGCGCAAAGGAATTTCGCAAAGGACGCCAGGAAACTTTATCACCTTGCGAACTTAGCGGTTAAATTAAATTCTCAAAACTTAAAATCCCACAACTTTTTGACTTGATCCCCAATGCCTCTGCAGAATCGTTCAATGCCAAAATAAAAGCTTTTAGGGCGCAGTTCAGAGGGGTTAGGAACGTAGAATTCTTCCTATATAGACTAACAACAATTTATGCGTAATCTTAAAATCCCACAACTTTTTGACTTGATCCATTTTATGAAGCAATCCACTAAAATTTTATCCATAAAAAAAGCCTCTCAATTTCTTGAAAGGCTTGTTTTTTTCTAGTAGCGGGAACCGGACTCGAACCAGTGACCTTTGGGTTATGAGCCCAACGAGCTACCTACTGCTCTATCCCGCGATATAAATTAAAATGATGCTCTTAGCTTTTAACTCTCGGTTCATAATGCCGACTGTATCATTTAACGAGTGCAAATATACAAGTTTTTTATCGAATACAAAACTTTATTTCATAAAAAACTCCTAACAAATCAATGCTAGGAGTTGGTTATAGGGTATTGAAAGCGCTAATCCTCTGTGTCTAAACTAACAAGCACACCGCCGTTATTGCCATTTTGTGAATCAAATTCAACTAGTTTAGGAAACTTTTTTTGTAATTCTGCTAATTCGCCTTTAAAACTATTGTTTCCGATAAGCAATGTCTTTAGTTTGGACAACTTTTCCATCTCTGAAGGCAGCTCTCCGTAAAAACCATTGTTTGCCAATACCAATTCTTCAAGATTTGCCAAATCTCCAATTGAACTAGGAATCGCACCTAATAATTGGTTATCAAAAACGCTGAGTGTTTTTAATTTTTTAAGTTGTGATAAATCTGAAGGCAGTTTTCCTGATAAGGAGTTACTACTAATAACAAGTGTCTGCAAATTGGTAAGATTTTCTAGCGATGTTGGAATGCTCCCAATTAAACTATTATTGTATAATTCTAAAGTTTTTAAGTTGGCCAAGTTGCCAATGGTTTGTGGAATCCTTCCGGTCAGTTCGTTCATAAATAACTGCAGAGATTCAAGCGCTGTCAAATCGGTCAACTCGACAGGGATAGGGCCTTTAAGTTGATTAAAAGCCAAGTTGATTTCTTTCAAAGCACTTAACTTCCCAATACTCGCTGGGATGTTTCCGGAGATCGCGTTTCTAAATAGGCTTAAATGCTGCAGATGAACTAAATCACCCAATTCATTGGGTAAAGTTCCTTTTAATTTATTGGCATCCAAATTAAGCGACACAACCTTGTCACCCACAACTTCAACACCATACCAAGTATGAGGCGGAGTTTTTAAATCCCAAACCGTCTGCCATGAAGCACCGCTAGTTGAATTATAGAGCGCAATTAAAGCATTCTTTTCTTGGGTTGAAATCTGACCGAAAGAAAAAACGGTCATCAGTAGGAACAACAATGTAATTTTAAATGTTTTCATAAAAAATAAAATTTGGTTGGCATATCTAGAAGACTAATGTAAAATATTATCGACGAAATTCCAATTATATTCGATGAACCGCACTCAAGGACACTGCGCCAATCCACATAACACTGTAAATCAACTTGTTGTATTTTTTAATGAGTTTCAAAAACCACTCTTAAAACATCACAATAAGTTGCCATGATCTTCTTCTTATTGTCAAATAATTATTACTTTTTAGAAGCTGGTGGATATCCCGCCAATACCTTTGTTACGACTGCTTTGAACTGAGCTTCTCGTGCCTCTGGCTTGGCGTTTGGTTGATACGCGCTTTCACTTCTGGCTTGCCAAAACAATCCTGTTTTATTTTCATCCACAAATTCAAACACTATTTCTCTGTTGATCGTTGCTTGTCCAACGGGAATGCCAATGGAAATCCCGCCACCAACATGACCGCCGCCACCGCCAAGACCTACGCCAACATTATTACGTCCGCCTTCCTGAAACGTGCTGCTTTTGATATTAATCAGGAAATCCGGAGAATCGGAAACATACATTCCTTTGGCCTGCATGCCAGCCTCCAGCACCTCTAAAAGTCTTTTGGTATCCAGCTCACTCATGCCCGTATTCATATCGGTATAAAAATTATAAGATTTGTAAGTGTTGAAATCGGTGCGTTTTTCATAATCATAATTCACGCGAACCGCCGCACAGGAAAAGACAATTAAAGTAAGTCCAAATAATAGGAGTGATTTTTTCATAACTTCTTTTTTATTTTAAAGGTAACAAAAAAAATGCCTCGATAGCATCTCTCAACGTCCAAGGACATGAAATTGCACGAGGCATTTTTTAAAACATTACTAGTGTTTGAGAAAAGAATTAAGACACTTCGACAAGCTCAGCAAACGCCGCTTCGCTACTTAGAATCAAGACTTAAATCATTAAATCTAAACAAGCATATCAAAAACCTTATACCTCCCCTGCAAACTTATGACAGATCAGACTAAAACCCATTCTTCCAACTTTATAAAAAACAAATTAAGGTCTATTTTATTCGTGAAATTTACAATAAAGATGTAAGTTCAAATTTTCAGGGCACGAATGAATTTGTGAACATTCGTAATCCCGTCAGCCATCGGGAGTGTCAAAATTTTTAGATACTTAATGGAGATCCATTAAAGACATCGTGTTGTCTTGAAAGCAATAAAATATGAATTACTTACTTGCCGGCATCGTCGGTCTGACCTCAATTTTACTTGGCAAGGTACGTTCATTCATTTTTAGAATACTGACGACCAATTCGCCAATGTCTTCACTTTGGATTTTCCAAGCGTCACTATTATCCGGTTCATGACCATTAAAATGCGTGGCTACAGATCCTGGCATTATGGTACTCACCTTAATATTATGCTCTCTCAAATCTAACATTATCGATTGTGTAAATCCGGTTACGCCAAATTTACTCGCATTATAAGCTGAACCGCCTGCAAAAAAATTAGTGCCTGCCAAACTGGAAATACTGATAAAATAACCTTTCGATTTTTTCAAGGCCTCAACACTCGATTTAATGGAAAAGAACACGCCGGACAGATTAGTATCAATAGTTTCCTGCCATTGCTCTGGCGTCAATTCTTCAATGGATCCAAAATGCCCCAAGCCAGCATTGGCAATGACAATGTCCAACTGTCCAAATTCAGCTAACACTTGTTTAACGGCATTTTGTTGGCTTTCATATTTCCGGACATCGGCCATTACCCCTATTGCTTTTGCGGAGGTTGTGGTCATTTTTTGAAGTTCTGCGGCTGCTGCTTTGGCTCTTGCTTCATCTCTACTGGTTATGGCTACATTAATTCCTTCGTTCAACAAACTTAGTGCAACACCGTACCCAATGCCGCTACTGCCACCTGTGATCAAGGCCACTTTATTTTTTAAATCTTTCATATTATATGGTTTTATCCAAAGTTACAAAACGAAAAACTCAAGACTTCATATGAACTATTAAACTTGTATTAAAACTTTGTAAAACCAAGGCTATTATTGCTTTTTAGAAGTATCAACGACATCATCTGGTTCATCGACAGAGTTAGCCAAAGCGCAAGAAATGAAACCAATAGTAATGGCCAAAATCCTCAAACCGATCATCAGTAAGATAAATGCAAAGACCTTTCTGCCAATAGTTATAGGATACACATCCCATAACCAACTGTGGTTAAAGTGATAATCACCACCAAAAACTATCAAAACAGATGATAAGTGTTCCAGCTGCACTTGATTTTCAAAGTAATAAATGCCAGCGGCAGCGAAATAAATAAGATTTAGAGAGAAGAAAACAAATAAGAATATTTATTCTTAGGCACTTAGGATCGCTCTTGAAAATTGGCTCATGGCTTTATTATAGCGAACCAACTTTAAAATCCTGAAAAAACGTAAAAAACGAAGTGCTCTTAATTAGGCGAATTTTACTTTCTGATCGTCCACATAAATCCTTAATCAAAATTCAACCGTAAAATAAAGTACACTAAAAAAATAGATATATCGCAGTGTTCTTCAAGTTTACGGCTCAAGATCAGGAAGCGTTTCCATCGAAAAGGTAACGACGGAAATCTAAATTAAAATTTGGATTAAAATAGAAAAAATACGCCCTGCTCTATTATCAGTGCTATCGATAATGTCTTTAATGGTGTCTTTCATTGGTTGCTTTTAGAGAGAATTTAAAAATTCGCAACGACAAGTTGCAATTTAAATTTATTTTTTATGTCACTAAAGCAACAGAACTTACTTTATTTTAAAGTTAAGCATGCAACATTTTCCAAAGCTTGTCCTTAAGTTCAGGAATGCCTTTTTGCGCTACAGATGAAATAAACATATAATCTATCGGCAAGGTTTTATCCAGTTCCTTTTTGAGTTCCGCTTCAAGTTCAGCGTCTAACATATCGCTTTTTGAAATGGCGATCAAACGATCCTTGTCCAACATTTCAGGATTGTAGCGGCGCAATTCATCCAACAGGATTTCATATTGTTTAAGGATATCTTCCGCATCGGCAGGAATCAAAAATAATAGAATTGAATTACGCTCAATATGTCTTAAAAAGTAGTGTCCAAGACCTCTTCCTTCCGCAGCACCTTCAATAATCCCAGGAATATCGGCCATGACAAAAGACTGAAAATCGTGATACTCCACAATACCCAAGTTGGGTTTTAGAGTCGTAAATTCATAATCGGCAATTTTTGGTTTTGCTGAAGTGATTACCGATAATAAGGTCGACTTTCCAGCATTTGGAAAACCTACCAAACCAACATCTGCCAAGAGCTTAAGCTCAAGAAGGATATCGCGCTCTTGTAGAGGAATACCAGGTTGCGAATAGCGAGGAGTTTGGTTTGTTGACGTCTTAAAATGCCAGTTTCCGAGGCCACCCATACCGCCTTCGGCAATAATTTTCTCTTCACCATGTTCGGTAATTTCAAAAATCACCTCATTGGTTTCGAAATCCCTTACCACAGTTCCTAAGGGTACATCCACATAAACATCGGCGCCGTCAGCACCTGTACTTCTGGAAGCACTCCCGTGACCACCATGCTCTGCTCGGATATGTTTTTTAAACTTTAAATGAAATAAAGTCCATTGGTTGGCATTGCCCCTCAAGATCACATGACCACCACGACCACCATCACCACCGTCAGGACCGCCTTTTGCCACATATTTTTCACGATGCAAATGCATTGAACCTTTACCCCCGTTTCCGGATTGAACGTTCATTCTAATATAGTCAACAAAATTTCCTTCAGTCATGATCATTTCCCACGAACGCGGGACTTTTATTAATTAAAATCTAGTCTATTAAAGTACGTAAAGATAAAATCTGAAAATTCACAAAAATTTAGCGTTCAAAAAATGATGGATGCTTTTAGTTGTGAAATCTTATAATTTATCTATAACCTGAGTCAAACGATCCGTAATATCTGAGATACTGCCAACACCATTCACACCACAATATTTACCTTGGGCGTCATAGTAATCTTTTAAAATTGCCGTTTTTTCGTAGTATTCCTTGATACGGTTTCTGATGATTTGCTCATCAGCATCATCCGGTCTTCCACTGGTCTTTCCACGACCTAACAAACGCTCCACCAAAACCTCATCCTCAACTTCAAGGGCAACCATCGCATTAATTTGCGAGTCCTTACTATCCATCAATTCATCTAAAGCTTTTGCCTGTGCATTTGTCCTTGGGAAACCATCAAAAATAAAGCCATTGGCATCCGTATTTTTCTCTACTTCGGCATTCAACATATCAATAGTGACCTGATCGGGAACCAATTCGCCTTTATCCATAAAAGATTTGGCTAGCATTCCGAGTGCAGTTTCATTTTTAATATGATGTCTAAACACATCACCGGTAGAAATATGAACGAGGTTATAAGTTTCCTTTAAAAAGTTGGCTTGCGTCCCCTTTCCTGCTCCAGGAGGTCCAAATAGGACAAAATTGGTCATGTATTGTGTGGTTTTTAATTGATATACTTCTGGTAAATTCCGTCCCAATCCGTCGTAATCCAATCCGTATCCGACGATGAATTTTGTAGGAACATTAACACCAATATAATGAAGTTTAAAGTCTTTTTTGTAAGCTTCCGGTTTATGGAATAAGGTGGCAATCTTTAATTCATTAACCTTTTCATTTTTAAAAATACGGTGGATTTCTTCTAAAGTATTTCCTGAATCGATAATATCTTCAAGGATGACAACGGTTCGTCCAGTCAAATCCTGTGTCAATCCTATTAAGCGTTGAATATCTTCAGTAGACTTCACACCTTCATAAGACGCCAGTTTAATAAACGTCACCTCACATGGCTTCGGATATTTTTTGACAAAATCACTCACAAACATGAATGATCCGTTTAAAACACCAACAAACACTGGGATTTCATCTTTGAGGTCATGGGCTACCTCATCCACCATTCTTTGGATGGCCACATCAATTTCCTTTTCAGAAATGAAGGGCTTAAAATATAAATCGTGAAGCTTAATCAAAATAATTGGATTTTAAAAGACGCAAAGATACACTTTTGATTTAAAATTTACTCCCGATATTTCATGATTTGATGGATTAATTTCGGAGTTTAAGTGTATTTTTGCAAGATTGATGACAAAAATTTAAATCATTCTCCCCGTAAGATCCTAAAACATGACTTATTTCTCTTCAAATTTTAAACTTGGTATTCTTGGTGGTGGTCAATTAGGCAAAATGTTGCTTAGCGAAACCCGCAAATTTGACATTTACACTTGCGTGCTAGACCCTAGCGATGAAGCGCCTTCCAAAATTGCCTGTAATGAATTTACCCAAGGCGATTTAATGGATTATGAGACCGTAGTAAATTTTGGAAAAAACGTTGATGTTCTGACCATTGAAATTGAAAATGTGAATGCCAACGCTCTAGAGACTTTGGAGAAAGAAGGCGTCAAAGTATTTCCGTCTTCCAAAACTTTAAGAATCATTCAAAACAAAGCCACACAAAAATTATTTTATGTGGACAATAACATTCCAACGGCCGATTTTGTGCGTTTCGCCTATGTTTCAGAAATTGAAGATGCTATTGATAACGGCGGACTTCAATTGCCGTTTGTATGGAAGGCTGCACAGTTTGGTTATGATGGCAATGGTGTGAAAGTGGTCCGATCGAAATCTGATTTAAAGGACTTGAAAGATGGCGAATGTATTGCAGAAACCATGATTCCCTTTAAGAATGAACTCGCGGTTATTGTCAGTAGAAATAGCAGTGGCGAAGTCAAAACCTATCCTGTGGTAGAAATGGAATTTCATCCAGAAGCCAACCAAGTGGAATATGTCATTTGTCCGGCGAGAATTGATGTCCAAGTGGCTCACAAAGCCCTATTGGTTGCATTACAAGTTTCGGAAGCCTTTAATCATGTTGGTTTGTTGGCGGTAGAAATGTTCCAGACTCAAAACGATGAAATTTTAGTCAATGAAGTTGCTCCAAGACCACACAATTCCGGTCATCATACGATTGAATCGAGCTACACATCTCAATTTGAACAGCATTTAAGAGCCGTTTTAAATTTACCACTAGGAAAAACAGCAAATAAAATTGCTGGTGTCATGGTTAATTTAGTTGGTGCCGAAGGCTATTCTGGAGATGTCCTTTATGAAAACATCGAAGAAATCTTAGCGATGGATGGTGTCACGCCTCATATTTATGGCAAAAGACAAACCCGACCGTTTCGTAAAATGGGCCATGTCACAATTGTTAATGAAGATTTGAATGAAGCCCGAAAAATAGCAGAAGACGTTAAAAATATAATTAAAGTGATCAGTCAATAAATTGAAGATGAAGTTGAAATCGAAATTGAAATCGAAATCGAAATCGAAATCACCTATTGTCAGACAGAACATTTGACTATTAAAATTTAAAAGAATTATGAGCAAAGTAGGAATCATCATGGGAAGCAAAAGCGACTTGCCAGTTATGCAGGAAGCTATCGACATGTTAAATCATTTTAAAATCGACTTTGAAGTGGATATTGTTTCCGCACACCGTACGCCAGAAAAACTTTTTGATTACGGCAAGCATGCACATACCCGCGGATTTTCAGTAATCATTGCAGGTGCCGGCGGTGCTGCACATTTACCAGGAATGATTGCCTCTTTATCGCCGCTACCCATTATTGGTGTGCCTGTAAAAAGCACCAATTCTATTGATGGTTGGGATTCCATTCTGTCCATTCTTCAAATGCCAGGAGGCGTTCCGGTAGCGACTGTCGCTCTCAATGGCGCAAAAAACGCAGGCATTTTAGCCGCACAAATTATTGGAAGTTCTGATCCACAGGTTATGGATAAAATAATAGCTTATAAGGAAGACCTTAAAGCAAAAGTTATAGATTCTGCCAAAGGATTAGAGTATTAAAATAGAAAAACCTCGACGAAAGCCGAGGTTTTTCCTGCTATTAATCAATTATAACAAAGGGTCCTTATTAAAGGCTTCTTTACAATTGCTGGGCAAATTTAAAAATATTTTCTACAAAATAAAACCAAAAATTTGTTAATAATCAGACGACTAGAACGCTATTAAGAAAACTCGCTCACTGAATTTTTCACACACATCACCATCATTTACTTATGAATATCCTAAATACTCCTTTCGATACTTTATTTAATACGGCTCCTTTTTCTAAAATAAAAGACGTTGATTTTTTGCCCGCATTTAAATTGGCTATTGACAACGCTAAAGCAGAAATTGACGCCATCACTCATTCTGAAGATGCGCCATCTTTTGAAAACACCATTGAAGCGTTAGAGTTTAGTGGTCAACAATTGGATCGGATTTCGAGTATTTTCTTCAATTTGAATTCGGCCGAAACAAGCGACAATATTCAAAAAATAGCCCAGGAAGTTTCGCCTTTATTATCTGAATTCAGCAATGACATTACCCTAAACGAAGATTTGTTCAAACGCGTCAAAGCGGTTTATGATTGCAAGAGCAGTTTAAACTTACCGACAGAACAAGATACACTACTGGATAAAAAATACAAGAGTTTTGCCCGTAATGGGGCCAATCTTTCAGAGGATAAAAAACAAAAACTTCGAGAGATCGACAAACAATTGAGCCAACTAAAGCTCAAGTTTGGCGAAAATGTCTTGGCAGAAACCAATAATTTTGAGATGTTAATCACGAACGAAGATGAACTTTCTGGACTTCCAGAAGGGGAATTGGAAGCTGCCAAACAACTCGCAGAAAGCAAAAATCAAGAAGGCTGGCTGTTTACTTTGGATTACCCAAGCTACATCCCATTCATGACCTATGCGGACAACAGGGAACTGAGAAAAAAACTAGCCATTGCTGCAGGAAAAAAAGCATTTAAAGGCGATGCATTGGACAATCAAGACAATGTATTGCAAATAGCAAAACTCCGATTTGAGCGCGCCCAATTATTAGGCTATAAAACTCATGCTCATTTTGTATTGGAAGAGCGCATGGCCAAAACGCCAGAAAAAGTCGAAGCTTTTTTAGAAGAACTTTTAGAAAAAGCAAAACCAGCGGCCGCTCGCGAATTTCAAGAACTGCAAGATTTCGCCACTGAATTAGACGGCATTACCCAATTGGAAAAATGGGATTCGGGCTATTATGCAGAAAAATTAAAACAAAAACGTTTTGATTTGGATGACGAAAAGCTAAAACCTTATTTCAAGCTTGAAAATGTCATTGACGGGGCTTTTAAAGTGGCACAAAAATTATTCGGATTAGAATTTGAAGAAATAAACACCATCGACAAATACCACGAAGATGTTTTAACTTATAAAGTAACCAATGCCAAAGGCGAATTTATTTCGATTTTTTACGCCGATTTTTTCCCAAGAGCAGGAAAAAGAAATGGCGCCTGGATGACCAGCTACAAACCTCAATATATAAAAAACGGTACCGAGGAGCGTCCGCATATTTCCATCGTGTGCAACTTTACCAAGCCTACCAAAACAAAACCGTCCTTATTGACTTTTAATGAAGTGACGACTTTATTTCATGAATTTGGACACGCACTGCATGGGATGTTAGCAAATACAACCTATCCAAGTTTATCGGGCACGAGTGTGTTTTGGGATTTTGTGGAATTACCAAGCCAAATTCTCGAAAATTGGTGTTATGAAAAAGAAGCTTTGGAATTATTTGCCACCCATTACCAAACTGGCGAATTGATCCCCATGGATTTAGTTCAAAAAATAAAAGATTCGGCTGCTTTTCATGAAGGCATGCAAACCCTACGTCAACTGAGTTTTGGCCTCTTGGACATGAGTTGGCATGGCAGTGATCCATCATCAATAACTGAGGTGAAAGCACAAGAATTAAAAGCTTTTGAACATACACAACTCTTTCCAGATGTGAAGGAAAATTGTATGAGCACCTCGTTTTCTCATATTTTTCAAGGCGGCTACTCCTCCGGATACTACAGTTACAAATGGGCGGAAGTATTGGATGCCGATGCATTCGAATTCTTTAAGGAAAAAGGCATTTTCGACAAAGAAGTAGCCACAAAATTCATGGACAACGTACTTTCTCAAGGCGGCATTGAAGATCCAATGGTACTTTACAAACGCTTTAGAGGAAAAGAACCTCAGCCGGAAGCCTTATTAAGACGCGCTGGACTTATTGAGAAGTAAGTGTTTTAATTTTTCATAACTATAAATGCGGTCGAAACCGATAGGATCAATAGCTGAGATCCTATCGGTTTTGAATTTTTTTGTATCAAGCATTGAGAACCCAAAACCTTTAGACATTCTTTATCATTGTTGTCCGGAAAAGAATTAAGACCGCTTTGCTGATAGAACAAAGAACAAAGACTAAACACGTAATTAATTGAAAATAAGGGCTGTGAAATTCAGAATTAGAATAGGTTATGATGTTTTAGCATTAGTTTTCAAAAAACCTCGAAATGAAGGAGATTGAGGATCAAAAACATTGAAGGACCTTTATTTATCTCTATTCTTAGTAGATCAACGCAGATTTAATCGGACAACAATGATTCTTTATATAACTTATTGAAAACTTAGGATTTATTTCCTTAATTTTAATACAAATCGCTGCTAAACAAATGTCTAATCATCTGCTTAATCCTAATAAATGGATCGAACTTTATTCGGATTATCTTTTTAATTATACCATTTCACGTATAAATGATCGTGAAATAGCCAAAGATATCATTCAGGATACTTTTTTTGCTGGCTTAAAGTCGATGAAGAATTTCAAAGGCGAAGCAAGCGAACGCACTTGGTTGATTTCCATCTTAAAACGAAAAATCATCGATTATTATAGAAAAATAAATTCCACAAAAGGACAGGCAGAAGTACGAATGACTTACAGCAATGATGACAATGAAGGCGATTGGCTTGAAGAACGTGTGGAAGATGAAGGTTATTTAAACGCTTTGGATACGCTTGAAAACACGGAGCTTGGCGATGCCATTTACGATTGTATGGCCAAGCTCCCCGAAAAACAAGCCACCGTTTTTAAAATGAAAAGTATTTTAAATTATGATACTGAAAAGATCTGTAATGAATTAAAAATTACACCGTCTAACCTATGGGTCATTATTCATCGTGCGCGCACCTCTATGGCAGAATGCTTAGAAAAAAACTGGTTTAAATTATAGCAATGTTAAGGTTGATATTAATTTCAAAAGAAGAAGCATATCATATTTGTGACAAATCACAATACTGCGAATCTACGCTATGGGAAAAGATTAAATTGAGACTGAGATATCTGTGGTGTCCCAATACACGTAATTATGTGAAACGCAATAAACAACTTACCTATGCCATAAAATCTTCAAATCTTGACTGTTTGCATTATAGCGAGCGTAAAGTCATCGCCGACCGTTTAAATAGACATCTAAAAAAACAGATGTAAGATAAGCCATAGTATCGGCACACTTTCTACCCAAAAAGAACTGTAATAACCACTCCTTTTCCTATTGGCGAATAGGATAAAAAGAAGAGTTATTAAGGTTACTGCGAAGGTCAACACAATTAACTTCTGATTTAATTCCGCTTTAAAAAATTCCAAAAACAGAAAGACCATGCCCAATAAAACCCCCATGATCTTGGTATTCTTTATGCCGATTTTCTGCGGGATGGTCGACAACTTTAAACTGTCATATTGCAAATCCCGAATCTCAAACGGAAGCATCAACATCATTACCAAAACAAAACGCTGAATGGCCGTAATCCAGACATCCCAGTCAAATGATTGATTACTGTCTAATATCGGCAATAAAACCGTTACGCCACCCCAGACCAATCCAATCACATACACTTTTAGTCCACCTATTTCCCTGAGATTCCTTTGCTCGTCAATAAAAAAACGTTTCGGTAAAAGAGGAATCGTATATAAAAAGGTAACCACTCCAAAAACGCCAATATACATAAGGGTTTCAGGCTGTAACTGCCATGCAAACCAAATCATCAATAAAAAACAAAATAAGGAAAACACTTGAATAACACGCAACCATCGCGCCAAACTGCGATGATGGAATTTGGCAATCCCAAAAAACTTTACAAAATTATAACCCGTAATAGTGGAAAAAAAGACAAAATAAAGCAAGCTCCAATTCGTTGGCAATCTGAATTCCAAAAGGCTCACAAAAGTCATGGAAAACACCGATAATGCCACGTGCATACTGCTATTGATGTAAAAATCAAATATGGGCTTTAATTGCTTCATTATACAAAAATAATCAATGTGTTAATAAGACTTGCAATTGGTTAAAAACTTTAGATTTCGTTAACTTAAAATGGACAATATTTCTCGTAATTTCGCGCAGGAGAAAAAAGCACTTCAATTCCAGTGAATTAAAAGGCTTTTTATAAATTATTTTTCTCGCTTATGCGCTTTTCGGCAGACTGGGTGGGATTTAACACAACACTATTTTAATGAATACAAACTCTTTTGCTCTTCGCCACATTGGTCCTAACGAAAGTGACCAAAACGAAATGCTCAAAACCATTGGAGCTGACAGTTTAGATCAACTTATGTCTGAAACTGTTCCTGACGACATCCGATTGAAAAAAGGATTGAACCTTGATGCACCAATGAGCGAATATGAATATATCAACCATATTCTCGAGCTATCAAAAAAGAACAAAATCTTTAAATCTTATATTGGTTTAGGCTATCACCCGACCATTGTTCCCGCTGTCATTCAGCGTAACGTTCTTGAAAACCCAGGTTGGTATACGGCTTACACGCCTTACCAAGCTGAAATTGCACAAGGTAGATTGGAAGCCCTTTTGAACTTCCAAACCATGGTTACGGACTTAACAGGAATGGAAATCGCCAATGCCTCTTTACTTGACGAAAGTACTGCAGCTGCAGAAGCCATGGCCTTATTGTTCGCGGTTCGTGAGCGTGACCAAAAGAAAAATGACGTCAACAAGTTTTTTGTTTCTGACGCTATTTTACCTCAAACCCTATCTTTATTGCAAACCAGATCAACGCCGATTGGCATCGAATTGGTAGTGGGCAACGAAGCTGAATTTGATTTTTCAAACGAATTTTTCGGGGCTATTTTACAATATCCTGGAAAAGATGGATTGGTAAGTGATATCAAAACCTTTATTCAAAAAGCAAACGACAACCAAATCAAAGTTGCGATTGCGGCTGATATTTTGAGTTTGGTTAAATTGGAAGCACCTGGTAAATTTGGTGCTGACGTGGTCGTCGGAACAACACAACGCTTCGGAATCCCAATGGGTTACGGCGGACCTCATGCAGCCTATTTTGCAACGAAGGATGCTTACAAACGCGATTTACCTGGTCGTATCATTGGAGTAACCAAGGATATGAATGGCAACAGAGCGTTACGTATGGCTTTACAAACGCGTGAGCAGCACATTAAACGTGATAAAGCCACTTCAAATATTTGTACAGCACAAGTATTATTGGCCGTTATGGCAGCGATGTATGCGGTTTATCACGGTCCAAAAGGCTTGCAGTTTATTGCCAACACTGTTCATAATACCGCAGCCAGTGTCGCTAAAGCATTGGGGCAATTAGGTTACAAACAAAAAAACACCTCGTTTTTTGATACGCTAAGTATTGAGGCAAACGCCGATGCTATTAAAAAGATAGCGGAACGTCACGAAGTGAATTTCAATTACCCAAATGCAGATACAGTTACGATTTCCATCAATCAAACGACTTCTTTGAAAGATGCCAACGAAATCATCACCATTTTTGCTGAAAACCTTCAAAAAGAAACGATTACTTTAACAGTGATCGAAGACGCTAACTTCATCGCTGAAAATCTGCAACGTCAATCAGAGTTTTTAACTTTAGAGGTTTTCAACAAGCACCACTCTGAAACGCAATTAATGCGTTATATCAAAATGTTGGAGCGTAAAGATTTATCTTTAAATCACTCCATGATTCCTTTAGGTTCTTGTACAATGAAACTTAACGCTGCCGCAGAAATGCTACCGTTAAGTTGGCCAAATTGGGGATCTATCCATCCTTTTTGCCCAATAGAACAAGCAGAAGGGTATCACATTGTTTTGAAAGCTTTAGAAGATCAATTGACTGAAATCACTGGTTTTGCCGGCACTTCCTTACAACCAAACTCTGGTGCACAAGGAGAATTCGCCGGTTTAATGGTTATTAAAGCCTATCACGAATCCCGCAATGACCACCATCGTAATATCTGCTTAATTCCATCATCTGCACATGGTACCAATCCTGCAAGTGCAGTTATGGCCGGAATGAAAGTTGTGGTCACAAAATCTACAGAAGAAGGTAATATTGATGTGGAAGATTTACGTGCTAAAGCCATTCTGCATAAAGACAATCTCTCTTGTTTAATGGTAACTTACCCATCCACTCATGGTGTGTATGAATCAGCCATTAAGGAAATCACTCAAATTATTCATGATAATGGCGGCCAAGTCTATATGGATGGTGCCAATATGAATGCACAGGTTGGCTTGACCAATCCTGGAAATATCGGAGCGGACGTTTGTCATCTTAATTTACATAAAACATTTGCTATTCCTCATGGTGGGGGTGGCCCAGGTGTTGGACCAATTTGCGTTGCGGAACAATTAGTACCGTTTTTACCTGGAAATCCAATCATCAAAACGGGTGGAGAAAAAGCCATTACCGCTATTTCTGGGGCTCCTTTCGGATCTTCATTGGTCTGTTTGATTTCTTATGGTTACATCAAAATGTTGGGTGCTGAAGGATTAACCAAGGCGACAAAAACAGCCATTTTAAACGCCAATTATATTAAAGAACGTTTACAAGGACATTTCGACACTTTATATTCTGGAGAGCGCGGACGTGCAGCGCACGAAATGATTGTGGATTGCCGACCTTTTAAAGAAAACGGCATTGAAGTAAGTGATATCGCCAAACGTTTGATGGATTATGGATTCCACGCACCAACCGTTTCGTTTCCTGTAGCAGGAACCTTGATGATTGAACCGACCGAAAGTGAAAGCAAGGATGAAATGGATCGTTTTTGTGATGCTATGATTTCTATCAAAAAAGAAATTGACAACGCATCCAAAGACGATAACAATAACGTGCTTAAAAATGCGCCACACACTTTGGCCATGCTAACTTCTGATGTTTGGGATTTCCCATATTCAAGAGAAGAAGCGGCCTATCCGTTGGACTATATTAGAGATAATAAATTTTGGCCATCGGTAAGACGTGTCGATGATGCTTACGGCGACAGAAACCTTATTTGTACCTGCGCTCCTATTGAAGAATACATGGAGGCCTAACCTCTATTAATCAACTAAATTCCCAAAAAGCGCTCTTTTAAATTATATAAGAGCGCTTTTTTATTGATTTTGATTTGTTACATGAAAATTTTTAATAATTTGGCAAAAATCATTAAAAACGACAAAACTGTCAACAAACACAACGAATATTAATTACATTAGTAAATCGATTAAATTTCAAAAAAAATGGCCATAAAGATTACAGGAACCGGTAGCTACATCCCAAGTAGCATCGAAAAAAATGAGAATTTCAATAAACATCATTTCTTAGATACCGATGGTTCGGAGTTGAAACATCCAAATGCTGTAATTATTGAAAAATTCAAGGCCATTACGGGTATTGACGAACGCAGATATGCCTTTGATCACTTAACCTCTTCCGACCTTGCTTTTTTTGCTGCAGAAAAAGCAATTGCCAATGCCAATATCAATCCTGAAGAATTGGATTATATCATCATGGCTCATAATTTTGGAGACGTTAAACACAATACCATTCAATCGGATGTGTTGCCTTGTTTGGCTTCCCGCGTCAAGCACAGTTTACGCATTAAGAATCCGAAATGTGTGGCCTACGACATTCTTTTTGGTTGCCCAGGATGGATTGAAGGCGTCATCCAAGCCAATGCCTTTATAAAAGCTGGAATCGCTAAAAAATGCCTTGTCATTGGTTCTGAAACCCTCTCCAGAGTCGTCGATAAACACGATCGGGATTCTATGATCTATAGTGATGGTGCAGGTGCCGCAGTTATTGAAGCTACGGCTGATGAAGGCGGAATTTTGGCCCATGAAACAGGAAGTTATACTTATGACGAAGCCTATTATTTATTCTTCGGAAATTCCAATAACAAAGATTTGTGTCCAGACACACGCTACATCAAAATGGATGGTAGAAAAATCTACGAATTTGCATTGAACAACGTTCCATTGGCGATGAAATCCTGTTTGGACAAAAGCGGTGCTGACATTAAAGATCTGAAAAAAATATTCATCCATCAAGCCAACGAGAAAATGGATGAAGCTATTCTAAAACGCTTCTACAAACTTTATAATACAGAAATCCCTGAAGGCATCATGCCCATGACCATTCATGAATTGGGAAACAGCTCTGTCGCCACCATTCCAACCTTATTTGATTTGGTCAGGAATAACCAATTAAAAAATCAAACCCTCACTAAAGGCGATATCATCATGTTTGCAAGTGTAGGTGGCGGAATGCATGTGAATGCCATAGTATATCAGTACTAAAATGAATATTGGTGTCGTTGTAGATAACGAATTTGATCACGATCATCGGGTTCAAAAAGAAATACGTTTATTGCAAGAGGACGGGCATACCATTTTTGTACTCTGTTTTGATTTCAAAAAAACCTATAAAACATATTCTGACCTTAAGGTCAAAAGGGTCACGATTCATAGAAAGTTCAGAGACTTATTTGTACTTCTGAGTACCAATTTCGGGTTTTATGAACGGTTATGGCAAAAACATATTACTGAATTCATTACTGAAAACAAATTGGACGCTTTACATGTCCATGATTTGTATTTAGCCAAAGCGGCTAAAAAAGGCATTCAAAAATCGGAGCGGAACATTCCGTTAACTTTGGATCTCCACGAGAATTATCCAGCGGCTATTAATTCCTATCAATGGGCTATTAAAGGATGGCGTAAACATGTGGTACAACCTGAAAAATGGTATAAAAAAGAAGGCGAATATTTAAATTACGCCGATGATCTTGTGGTATTGAGCAACTCTTTTAAACAAGATTTAATGGAGCGGTTTCCATTTTTGAAATCAGACGCTATTTATGTACATCCCAACATGCCAGATTTTGATAGCTTTCAAGCTTTTGAAAAAAATGAATTCTCGGTAAACTTTGAATCTGAACAGCCCACGTTATTTTATTTTGGCGTGGTCGCCAAACGACGCGGCATCATTGACCTTCTCCCATGGATTATTCAATTACTGGAAAATGGCAATAAATTCCATACGCTGATTATTGGCCCCATAGATAAGGCCGATAAAAATCAATTTTACACCTCTATTAATCATCCACTTTTAAAGCAGCACCTGACCTATATTCCTTGGGCAGATGTGAAATACCTTCCCGCCTATCTTAAAAAGATTACGATTGGCCTGGCACCATTTGAAGTCAATGCCCAACATGATTCGGGCGTAGCCAATAAATTATTTCAGTATATGTATGGGGAAATCCCTATACTGGCTACAAAATGTAAAGCACAACAGGAACTTATTGAAACCTCAGCATGCGGTTTATTATACGACACCCAAGAGGAGTTTAATACGGCCTTAAAACGTTTGATTGAAAACGAATCCTTGCGCCAAACTTTAGGCGCAAACGGGAAGATAAAATTGCTTGAACTTTATCGAAATAAGGCGGATAGAGCGTTTTTGGAGATATATGATTCAAAAAGTATTAAGAATTGAGTATCAAGAATTAAGATTTTAAACTTAGATTATTGAAAATATAATTTTATTATTGATACTCCACTGTTGGCAACAAGCTGAAAAAACTTGGCAAATCAAGGAAACATATTTATTAAATTGATTATTTTGTATCTTTGATAAAAAGCTGAATAAAATGAATTTAGAAGCTCGTAAAATAGAATTTGTACAGGAATTTTTAAAACTTCAAAGTGAAGAAGCCATATCTCATCTCGAAAAAATACTGAGAAAAGAAAAGCAAGCTGCAGAAGATCGCATTTTTAAACCTATGACTCAAGATGAGGTGAATAAACGAATTGACCAATCAGAATCTGATTTCCGAAACAATCGTTTTAAAAGTAGTTCAGAACTTTTAGCCAAATATGAATAATGTCATTCAAAATTATTTGGTCTGAATTCGCTGAAAATCAACTTGATGATATCTACGAATATTACGAAAAGAAAACTAGCCCAAGAATTGCCAAAAAACTCCTGAAAGGAATTATCAACGAAACCCAAAAGTTGATAAAATCACCACATATTGGACAAGAAGAAGAATTACTTCAACAAAGAAAAATCCATTATCGATATTTAGTTTTCAAAAATTATAAACTGATTTATTCTGTGGAAGCAGAAAACGGATTTATAAAAATCGCCGACGTTTTTGATACTCGTCAAAATCCGCCAAAACTGAAACGCACAAAATAAAAGCCAGTTGCCGACACTGTGTGAAAATAATTGCTAGTTCTCGTCTACATGGAAATTTTTACTGTTTAAGGTGTTTAACTCTTGCAACTATTTATACACCAAACGGTTGCAATAAATAAAAAACAATTCGGAAAAGATGAAAACAAAAAAAATATCAAGACCTATGAATCTCGATATTTCATAAATTTAATACTAGTAAATTTCTATAATGAAGTTTTCATTCTTTTACGATCAAAAAGAATTAATAAAAAACCAATTATGGGAACTAATACTGTGAAATAAGTATAAACCCATTTTTTACTTTTTCCATAATTTGATTTGTTCCAAATATCATACAATACATAAAACATTAAAAATATATTCAAAAAGAGGGCGATATACATGAAGCTTGCTTTATCCATCATCATAGAATTATATTTAACACTTGTCTAAAATACACTTAAAGGTTGAGTATAAAAACCGATAGACAACATTTGCGAAAACAAACAAAGTGATTCAGCGAACCAATTAGAACACTTTATCATAAATCCAAGAGAAACTTAAACTCCTCTTATTCAGTTAATTTTTAGTGCTTTAAATTTTTGTATACAACAACTACAAATAACCTTTACCAGTCATTCTAAAACCAAAAACATGAACGAAACAGATTTAAAACAACACGAATCACCAAAATACCAATAATCGTCACAGGAAATTGTCGGATTTAGTTCTCAACTGCCTTTACTTTTAGACACCACCTTCAAAAGATGGACAAAACCTCCCATCTTAATAAAGGGCATATTAGAAAGGGAATGTTTCGCTTTAAATAACTAGGACATTTTTTTATCAAGTAAATTGAGAGAATTAGAGAAGTGATCTTATAAACAAAGAAGAATTAACTGGAAACAATCGCAATTTGAAACCAATCAAGTTCAATTTAAATTCCAGTTCTTATAATTGGTCATCGCCTCCAATTTATCTTCAAGTCCATCATCAAGTTGAGGGAAAAAATCAATTCCTGTGAGCACTTCAACCGAATCTACCGAAACCACAAACTTATGCAAGGGCTCATTGGAGTCTTTATTCGGCATTAAAAAGGCAATCATCTTCTCGTTTTCAGCATCATAGACAATCTTGTAAAACAGTTTCGGCACTGCGACTCTTTCGCTTCCTATAGTTTCTAGATTTCCTTTTAAAACGCCACCGGTAACCACATAAACACCATCATATTTACGCGCCCAATACCGCACTTTTTGTTCTAAGGTGTTCCAGATGCCCGCATTAAACGCAGGATCTTGCGGACTGATATTACTGGTCAGAAAAGTTTCGTCATGCGCTTGTTGACTATAGTTCTTGTCTCCAGCAGGAACCAGATGTCCTCTGTCATACCCCGAGTTTTTATAATTCTTCCAACTTGCCGCACCAGTTTTGACTGCCTGATCCACCTCAAAATAAGGTCGTTTGAATTTTGATTTTGAAAGATGTGATTTCTTCAGTTCATAAGCGACCCACTCGGCTTGCTCATGAGGTTCACTATAGGATAAGGAGTATCCTTGATGATGAATAACCTGACCGGTCGCACTTGCAGGAAGTAAAAATAAACTTGTGTCGGGTTTGACACGTTCGCCTTCTGTAATAATCTCAGAAGTCGTGGCTTCATTAAAAAAAGCCTCATAGCTATAAACCCCTATTATAAGGAGTACGGCTATGAGGCTGTAAAGATTTCTTTTGTTCAAATGATTATTCTAAAACAAAATCTAAAGGTTGACCTGTGGCACCATTAGGAAAACTAATGCCCAAAATAGCTGACATCGTAGGTGCAATATCAGTGATACTTGTTTTTTTCAAGGTCTTTCCTTGTTTGATCCCTTTTCCAAAAAGTAACAGTGGCACATGCGTATCATAATTAAATGACGTCCCATGAGAAGAGCCTGTTAAACTATAGGACAGTACAGAAGGATCATAAACATAAATGACATCGCCAGAGCGTTTTTGATTATAACCATTTTGTACCAATTCTTCAATACCTGTTGAAAAAGAAGCTTGCGTCATTGACATTCCTGTATAGGCTTTATCAATATGCTTATAAGCGATAATTTCATTGACGATAGCTTGCTGAACGTCATGAAGCTTTAATCCCATTTCAGAAATCTTGGCTCTATTTAAAAAAATCTGGTTATTACTGAAGTTCTCTATAAGATCATCAGCCTTATAGGTTGCTTTCAAGAAAGCATTTAATTGCTCTCTGAATGCTTTTCCATCAAAATATCCAGCAGGAATTTTCAAACTTGACAAATAAGATGGCACCTCAACAGCGGCATGGTCTGCCGTTAAAAAGACCGTATAATTTCCTTTCCCAACTTTTGCATCCAAACCTTTAAACAAGCGCTCCAAATCTTTATCAAGTCGTAAATACGTGTCTTGGACTTCTTTGGAACTCACACCAAAATTATGACCCACATAATCCGGACTTGAATAACTAACAGTCAATACATCTGTAATATTATCCTTCCCTAAAGCTTCGCCATCTATTGCTGCCAAGGCAAAATCAGTAGTCAAGCTATTCCCATAAGGTGTTGCTTTAAGAAGTTCAAAACCGCCATTTTTGTCTTTCAATGCCGCTAAATCATACGGAAAAGTAACTGTTTCTTTCCCTTTAAATCCGCCTTCAAAATCATTTTGGTCAGCAGCGCTTTCAATATAGGTTGCAATGTCATACAATGTATTCCATTCTTTAAAATAAGAATTGGCCTGATTTGAGCTATTGAAATCTTGCACCCATTTTGGTAATTCGTTCATATAAAAGGTACTGGTAATCCAACGTCCTTCATCTTTTCCATGAAACCAATACGCTGCATTTGCCGTATGACCTGCTGGAAGAATTGCGCCTCTATCCTTAAGTGCTATTCCAATCGTTTTTCCTCGCATTTGCGTAAACAATCGGTTTTCATCAGCAAAAGTGGTTGTTTTCATACGGTGTGGCGACATTTTACCAGCATTATCTGTAGTTCCTACAGATTGTACGCTATCATCACCAGCGCAATACACCGATTTTTTGATTTCTTTGTCATACCAATCATTCCCTATAATGCCGTGATATTTAGGCGTGGTTCCCGTATAAACAGAGGTGTGCCCAGGCGCTGTGTAAGTTGGGACATAATTAAAGTGATTGTTCTGGCAATTGAAGCCTTCATTCATCATTCGCTTAAACCCACCATCGCCATATTTGTCATAAAAACGCGTGAGGTAATCGTATCGCATTTGATCGACAACAATGCCTACAATTAATTTTGGTTGCGTTTGAATAGTGTTATCTTTGTTGGTCTGTTTTTTTGCATTCTGTTGCTGAGCTTGGAATGTAGAGACAAAAAACAAGGCAAACAGAATGGAGGAAATTACTTTTTTCATTTTTATTTATTAAATTCAACAATCAAACATACGGCTTTTTTAAACTATCTAAAATTGAAATAAAGATTAAATACGTCGCAGTTTTATTTAAATTAGCAGTTATAAAAGTTTAATATGAGCTACCTACATAATATTGGTCAATACTTATTGATGATAAAGGAAATGTTCCGCAAACGCACCAAATGGTCGGTTATGCGGCATTTAATTTTTAAGGACATTGATGATTTGATTATTAACTCCTTAGGTATTGTAGCTTTTATTTCCTTTTTTGTTGGAGGTGTCGTTACCATCCAAACGGCGTTGAATATGACCAGTCCGATTATTCCAAAATCGTTGGTAGGTTTTGCGACAAGACAATCGATTATTTTAGAGTTTGCGCCCACATTTATCTCCATTATTATGGCAGGAAAAGTAGGCTCTTTCATAACATCCAGCATTGGAACCATGCGCGTAACTGAGCAAATCGATGCTTTGGAGGTCATGGGGATCAATGCCATAAACTACTTGGTGTTTCCTAAGTTTATTGCGCTTATGCTCTACCCGTTTTTGATTTCCATTGCGATGTTCTTGGGAATTATTGGTGGTATGGCCGCTTGTGTTTTCGGAGGATTTGCCACATTAGACGATTATGTTACGGGTCTTCAAATGGACTTTATACCATTTCACATCGTTTACGCCTTTATTAAGACCTTTGTTTTTGCTTTTTTATTAGCTACCATACCTTCTTATTATGGTTATTATATGAAAGGTGGCGCATTGGAAGTTGGTAAAGCCAGTACAACCTCATTTGTCTGGACGAGTGTAGCCATCATTCTTTTAAACTATATACTAACCCAAATGTTGCTAAGCTAATGATTGAAGTTAATGACATCCATAAATCCTTTGGTGATATTGAAATCTTAAAAGGAATTTCCACGACGTTTGAAAAGGGAAAGACCAACCTCATCATTGGGCAAAGTGGCTCGGGAAAGACTGTTTTTTTAAAGACATTGTTGGGCTTACATACTCCTGATAAAGGCACCATCACCTACGATGGCACAAATTATTCAGATTTGACTCCTGACGAAAAAAGTAATTTAAGAGCCAAAATGGGCATGGTTTTTCAAGGAAGTGCGCTTTTTGACTCGATGACCATTGCTGAAAACGTAAAATTCCCCTTGCGCATGTTTACCAAACAAAGCAATAGCGAGATGAGCGATCGGGTAAACGAAGTTTTAAAAAGGGTAAATCTTGACGATGACCATAATAAATTGCCGAGTGAAGCTTCGGGAGGGATGCAAAAACGAGTCGCCATTGCCAGAGCTATTGTTAACCAACCTAAATATTTGTTTTGCGATGAGCCTAACTCAGGATTGGATCCAAAAACAGCTACGGTTATTGATAATTTGATTCAAGAAATTACACGTGAGTATGATATTACGACCATTATCAATACCCATGATATGAACTCCGTAATGGAAATTGGCGAGAAAATTATTTTCTTAAAAGACGGACTTAAAGAGTGGGAAGGCTCGAATAAAAACATATTTAAAACAAATAACGAAGCCGTGACAGGTTTTGTGTATTCTTCAGATTTGTTTCAACGGGTACAAAAGATGTATTTGGAGGAGGATATGTAGTTCAGTTGGCAGTCTTCAGTATTCAAGCCTCCGCTAAAGCTTCGGACGGGCAAGTCAATCCTCAGTCCTCAGTCCTCAGTCCTCAGTCCTCAGTCTTCAGTCTTTAGTCTTTAAACTGTATTTTCAGTTTTTATTGAGGCTCGTTTATACTTAAAAAGTAGGATTTTTTTTATAAGATTACTAATTAAAGTTATATCTCATTTCAATTTCAAGTTCGACTTCAATTTCAATTTCTCAACTTAACACCTCAACAACAAACAACAAACTACTTTTCCCGTCTCACCACCAAAGTATCCAACTTATACTTTTGCTTTAACCATCGCTCCAACTTATTCTGCTCTTTGGCAATAGCATCTGCTTTTATGGTATTATCCCACTTTACGGTAAATTCTGAAATGGTATCCAACCTTTTAAAGTTGGATGAAATGACCGTTGCATATGACAACTGATCAATATGCTCATAATTGATTTTCACCTCCTTGGTCAATTCTTCAAAAGGAATTTGGAGCGCTTCATATTTTGATAGTTTTCTAACCTTATTTTCAAGAAAGTCGATTTTTTCCGCTTGAGATAATAGATCCAAAGAATCGCGATATCGCAATTGGGACATATAGTGCAGATTATCTAAGTTTTTTGAACGGTTTTGATTAAAAACCAACAGGGCATTTGCAAGTGCTGGGTAATCTTTCATTCGACCTTTGAGCACCGCAATGGTATTATCAGGTATTTGATCTAATCCAAAACTATTCAGCTCTAAAATCGAGGGTTCTCCTTTTTTTTCAGAATAGGTAAAAATCGCATTTGCTTTTATAAAATCGGGATGCGGCAATTGCTCCAGTTCCTTATTCAAAAAAGCTTGTGCATCATTCTCAAATTTGCTTTGTCGCCATACATCAATGAACGTAAATGTTGCTGGAATCATTACAATAATAGCGACAATGGTCGCAATTCTGGACGTTCGATTTCGCTTTGCAGAATTGACATATTTAAGCATAGGGAAGCCTAATATTTTGAGGACAATAAATGTTGCCAAAGCTATAAAAATAGTATTGATCGTAAACAAATACATGGCACCAAGAAAATAGGGGAAATTACCTTTGGCCAAACCATAGCCGGCGGTACATAATGGTGGCATCAATGCCGTAGCAATGGCCACACCAAAGATTGCCGAAGCGATCGTCCCTCTTTTGGTTTTGGCAATAATCAAGGCCAATCCGCCAAAAAAAGCTATCAACACGTCACGAATATCTGGTTTGACACGCCCTAACAATTCCGACGTATCTTCACTAAGCGGGAAGAATTTAAAGAACAAAAACGCCGTGATCAAACTCAAAGCAATCATGATCATTAAATTGGTCAGAGATCGTTTTAGGGTATCCACATCATTAATGGCAAGTGAGAGACCAACACCTAAAATTGGGCCCATCAACGGAGAAATCAACATGGCACCAATAACTACTGCAGTTGAATTGGCATTCAAGCCAACGGAAGCCACAAAAATAGAGCAAATCAAAATCCACGAGGTTGCGCCTTTAAAGGAAATATCGCCCTTAATGGCCACCAAAGTGGCGTCCTTATCAGTGTCATGCCTAAAATCCAAGAGTTCACTGAAAAATGTTTTGATGCTTTCCCACAAACCTTGGGCATCTTTCTTTACCGCTTCCTTAGATGCCTCAACAACTTTATCCTGTTGACTCGTTTTTTCTTCTTCGGAAAAATTAAATTTATTTTCTTCCATTAATTCAGTAATTGGTGGTTGGCGGTGTGAGGTGTGAAAAAAAGACGATAATGTTTTTAATATTTAAAATCATCCATAATTCTCACCGAACTTTTCCTTTACAAGATGAAGTACTTCTTTAATGTCTTGTTCCTTGGACTTTGGAAATATAAGTAAAACATCGTCTTTGTCAACAATTATATAATCTTTGAGACCGTCAATAACGACAATTTTATTATCCTTTGTCATGATCATATTTCCTGTGGCATCTTCGGTCAAAGTCCTTGCATTTACTACAGCATTTTGGCTGGCATCCTTATCGAGTTTATCATATAAACTTCCCCAAGTTCCCAAATCGTTCCAATCAAATTCTGCAAGCAACACATACACCTTGTCTGAAGCTTCCATAATGGCGTAATCCACGGAAATGTTTTCTGATTTTTCGTAGTTTTCTGCTATAAAAAAATCTTCATCATCCGTATTATAAATGGCGATTCCCTTTTCAAAAAGTTCAAATAATTTAGGTTGATGAAATTGAAAGGCTTTTATGACACTTTTGGCACTCCACATAAAAATACCCGCATTCCACAGGAAATTACCCTGTGTGATGAAAGATTTTGCTGTTTCGTAATCAGGTTTTTCGCGGAATTGTTTTACCGATTTAATAGCCTTTGTGGAGACCTTATCATATTCAATATATCCAAACCCTGTATTTGGAAACGTGGGCTGAATACCAAGCGTCATCAGTGCATCGTTGGTTTCACAAAAATCAAAAGCCTGTTGTACATTTTGGGTAAATATAACTTCGTCTTCAATCCAATGATCACTTGGTGCCACAATCATGACCGCATCAGGATTTTCCTTTTGAATTTTCAAAGAAGCATATAAAATACATGGGGCGGTATTGCGCATGGCAGGCTCCAACAAAACTTGGCGCTTGGTCACATCAGGCAATTGCTGAAAAACCAAATCCTCATAGATGGCATTGGTGAGAATAAAAATATTCTCTTTAGGAATCAATTGCGCCAATCTTTGGAAAGTCTTTTGAATCAGGGTATCCCCTGTTCCCAACATATCATGGAACTGCTTTGGAAAATCCTGTGTACTTACCGGCCAAAACCGTGATCCGACACCTCCTGCCATTAAGATGGCATAATAATTTTTATTCTTCATATTAACATTCCTGTGCAAGCAGGAATCTTTAAATTTATACTTGAAATACTCTATCATCCGACATGCATTATATCGCAACGCATACAGACTATATTAACAACTGAATTCTATCAAGAATTTCCTGCCTTCGCAGGAATTAAGTCCACCTCAGCATTTGGGTTGAAAAGATACAACTTTCCTGACGCAACTTCAACACCTTCATACCGCGTTCGTCTTTTTATACCCTTTCTAAAAATGCGCCCATTATAAAGTTGGAACTCACTTCCTAAAGGCACTTCAAAAACATAGGTTTTATCATTAGGAGGATCAAACTGTTTTAAGGCTAAAGCTAATTTTGTATCCGTATCACTGCTGGCTTTTGGGTTTTTAAAATGCCGTGCCAAAAGCGGCAATAATTCATTTGGAAACACATTCGGATTTAAAAAAGGCAACATTAATTTTTGAAACGTATGTTTCCACTCCTTACCATGAGGTTTAATATATCGCCCGTAGATGTGATAAGCCTCAAAATGCGCGATCTCATGAATCAACGTGACCAAAAATCGGTAGTGATTTAAATTGGAGTTTATGGTAATCTGGTGCTTGTTGTTGGGTAACCTCCGATAATCGCCATGACGTGTTTTACGTTCATTTTTTATTTTCACCACCAAATTATCATGCTTTAAAAGCTCCATAACTTCAGGAATTGCCTGATATGGAATATATTCTTGAAGGGTATTGTGCATAGTGGCAAAAATAAGGGATTTGGCGAGATTGTTTAAAGAATTTCGTAAATTTAGATGACAAAATCTAATCCAAAAATAAAAGCTGCGAGTTTTATGACCATTACAATAATGTGTTATAATTTCAGGTACTAATTAGCTAAACGGCTTCATTCACGAATGAAAAATTAACCATTTAAGACATTTAAAAAACTCTAATCTCATAAAAGAACGTATGGCATTTATAGATTATTACAAAGTATTGGGCATTGACAAATCGGCTACAACGGCAGAGGTCAAAAAAGCTTATCGAAAATTGGCACGAAAACACCATCCCGATATTAATCCGAACGATAAAACCGCTGAGCATAAATTTAAGGAAATCAACGAGGCCAATGAAGTTCTGAGTGATCCAGAAAAACGAAAAAAATACGACAAGTACGGTAAAGACTGGCAGCAGGGCGAAGCGTATGAACACGCACAGCGTCAGCAACACTCGCAACAACATTATGGCAACTTTGGTGGTGGCGGTGGCGGTTTCGGAGAAGGCGATTTTTCAGATTTCTTTGAATCAATGTTTGGAAGTCGAGGTGCCTCTCGCGGTCGTAGTCGAACTTCAGGGTTTAGAGGACAAGACTTTAATGCCGAATTACAATTAGATCTCAAAGATGTTTACGAAACTCAAAAAAGAGTCCTGACCGTCAATGGTAAAAACATTAGACTGACCATACCCGCAGGTGTCGAAAATGGCCAAGTGATCAAAATACCAGGCAAGGGTGCTGAAGGCACACACGGAGGGCCACATGGCGATTTGTTAATTCAATTCAACATTAGCAATAGCACAAAATTTAAAAGAGATGGTTCCAATTTATACGCCAATGAAAACCTGGATCTCTATACCGCCATCTTAGGAGGCGATGTGACTGTGGACACCTTTGATGGCAAGGTCAAATTAAAAGTAAAACCCGAAACGCAAAACGGCACCAAAGTCAAACTAAAAGGCAAAGGTTTTCCTGTGTACAGAAAGGAAGGACATTTTGGTGATCTTTATATTACCTATGACATTGTGATGCCAACAAATCTTTCATCCAAAGAAAAAGAACTGTTCAATGAACTTAAAAATTTAAAATCATGAGCACTGAAACTTATATTCCGATAAAAACCTTGTGCACGTATTACAAAGTAGAAACTTCATTTTTTCAAGGTCTGAACGATTATGGCCTCATTGAAATAACCACCATTGAAAAATCGCCCTGCATTGATCAAAAACACCTTAAAAACCTTGATTCGATCGTGAGATTACATCAAGATTTGCATATTAACTTCGAAGGTATTGACACGGTTTTGAATCTCTTGGATAAAATTCAGGATTTACAGAATGAGTTGATCGCTGCTAAAAATAGATTACGGATTTTTGAGGGTTAACCTTAAATAGAACGCTGACCAGCCCGTCCGTTTAGGCGAGTGACGCTGATTCCTTATGATTTCTAAGGATAGATTCTTGAAAAACTGAATTCATTAAATTGATAAATGAAAGATCGTCTTCACAAATATTCATTTTATGGATTATGCTAGCTTTGAGATTATTTCTATATAGAAAGCGGTACATTTTTTCTAACGATAGCTCTTATTGACATCTTCGAGGATAATCTACTACACCTGAAATGGAATTCAGGAACGCTTCTCCTTTACCTACTATTCATATCAAAACAATTCTTATAATTTCTCCTCTATTTAAAGAAGTGGATTAAACAGCTTGGTTTATGTCCACTAAACATTGACAAAAATTTCACAAAGTGCCATAATGTGAAAGGCATTTCTGATATAAAAATATATATTTTAAAAAAATTAGCTGCATATTACGGCCCCTATTTCAGTCACAACTCTCATTTTATCTTTCAAATTCTGAAAACTAATCTGCCATTATTAATCTCCGCAACTTTATAAACCACCTTTCTTTTTGTCTATTATTCAACCTATTACCCTCAGGATACGACATCCTCAGAAACGAGGATTAATTGCACATACTTTATATTGAATTCACATTTTTTATCCCATCCATTTATCAAATTATATAAATATTTAGCCAAAATTAACAAACATGATATTTGTCATTATCTAAACTTTATTTGTTCCCCAACTTTGCAGTATAATAATACTAAAACATAACATTATGAGAACTACTAAAAATATCTTCAAACCTTTATTGAGTTTATTATTTTTGCTCACCTTCTCGACTTCATTTGTCTATTCACAAACTTTCAATCTGAATAACCAAGCGTC
This sequence comes from Gelidibacter sp., assembly GCF_053579655.1. NCBI lineage: Bacteria > Pseudomonadati > Bacteroidota > Flavobacteriia > Flavobacteriales > Flavobacteriaceae > Gelidibacter > Gelidibacter sp. The sequence goes on from NZ_JBMDWE010000025.1 coordinate 67,832, forward strand.
AAAACTTAGCGTTTCTGGAACCTCCAGTTTGCACGATTGGGATATTGTTGCCGAACAACAAAAAGGACAAATCGTCTTGGATCTTGCAGGCGACTTGAAAATTCAAAAATTAACTTTTGACGTGACTTCAGAAAGCCTAAAAAGTGGTAAAGGAGCTATGGACAAAAACACTTATAAAGCCTTAAAAACTGGTCAACACAAATCCATAACCTTCCAATTAACCGAAGTGAAAAGTGTAAAAGCTACAGGCAACAACAACTATAAAGTTGAAATCGTTGGAAACTTAACTATCGCTGGAGTTATCAAAAAACAGAACATCAACCTTGATCTTCAAGTAGAATCCAACAAAGTGACCTTAAAGGGTGAAAAACCATTTAAAATGACCGAATTCGGCATCGATCCGCCAAAAGCACTTTTAGGCACCGTTACCACAGGAGATGAAATAACTATAAAATTTAATACAGTCCTAAATAAATAATTAACAACAATCAGTAATTTAATAAAACTTAAACAATGAAATCATTATTTAAAAACACTGCAATAGCACTACTACTTCTGATGGGAGTTAGTATGACCGCTCAAAAAAACAACAGAAGTCTTGACAACTACAGAGAACCAGACAAGGGCGGAATCAACGTTTTTGAAGCTCCAAAAGATTCAGTCTCTACCTTTGAAAATGTAAAAGTAAGAATTGGAGGTTCATCCACCATTCAATTTCAAGCTCTAAACCATGAAAATTCAGGAGCTGTTGAGCTTATGAAAATTGGTTCTAACTTTAACTTGGCTACTGCCAATCTTGACTTAGATGTCTTCTTATATGATGGTGTTAGAATGCATTTACGCACTTATCTTTCATCACGTCACCACCCAGAACCTTATGTAAAAGGAGGTTACTTTCAAATAGATAAACTTGATTTTATCAAAGAAGGTTTTATGGAAGATGTCATGAAATATGCTACCATCAAAATTGGTCATATGGAAAACAACTATGGTGATGCACATTTCAGAAGAAGTGACAACGCTCAAGCAATTTACAATCCATTTGTAGGCAACTTAATCATGGACGCTTTTACTACAGAAGTAGGTGCTGAAGTGTACTACCAAAGAGATGGATTCTTAGGAATGGTAGGTTTCACAAACGGTAAATTAAACCAATCAGTTGACAAACCTGATACAGGAGGTGCTTCATTTTTAGCAAAACTAGGTTATGACAAACAACTTAATGACGATTTACGTGTAAGATTGACAGGTTCTATCTACAACACTGGTAGAGTTGCAACTTCATACCTTTACAGTGCTGATAGAGCAGGTTCTAGATATTACTTAGTTCTTGAAAACAGTACTGCAACAACAGCAGGCAACTTTAGATCAGGACGTTATGACCCAAAATTAGGTAATCAGATTACTGCTATCATGTTCAACCCATTCGTCAAATATAAAGGATTAGAGTTCTTTGGAACATTGGAGTCTTCTACAGGTAAAGGAAAGGCTGAACTTGAAAAAAGAACAGCAAAACAATATGCTGGAGAGTTAATCTACAGATTTGGCAACACTGAAAACTTTTACGTAGGTGGGCGTTACAATAAAGTTGATGCTGAAGATATTAGTGGAAGTGATATCGATATTTCAAGGGTTCAATTATCTGCTGGATGGTTTATGACAAGAAACATTCTCCTTAAGGCTGAATATGTAAGTCAAAAATACGATGGCTACGCTACTACAAGCATCTTTGATGGAGGTAAATTTAATGGACTAATGGCTGAGGCTGTAATTAGTTTCTAAAAGACTGAGTTAGTGTTTATTTTTACAAACCTCATTTATTTAGTAGTCCACTAAATACAATGAGGTTTGTTATTTTTTAAATATCTTGTAACTGTATAATCAACAGAACCATGAAAAGAATACTTTTAGTTCTACTATATCTCGTTTTGGTTTCTTTTGCTAAGACCAATCTAGTGAAGAGCAGCAAATCCATCTGGATCACTAACAAAAGTGAATTGAATATCACTGGCACTAGTAATGTTAGCGATTTTAAATGTCGATACAACATTAAAAATCTTGGTAGTGCCATCCGTATTCATTATGAAAAGGATAATGATGTGATCCGATTTGAAAACTCCATGTTGGTTTTAGAAAACAGCGGCTTTGATTGTGGCGGAAAAGGTATCAACAGAGATTTTCACGGCTTATTACAATCAGATATTTACCCTGAAATTATATTAAGATTAAA
>NZ_JBMDWE010000026.1:0-58232 GCF_053579655.1 Gelidibacter sp.
GTATCTTTTTGCCATAATTCAAATATATAATTTATGACCGTAAAAATTCGTCCCAACTAAACTAGACAATCCAGAAAGGAGATATACAAAAAATAAAATCACGTTTTTTTTCATAGTCTTTGTTTTAATGTACCAATGCATGGTTGAAAGAAGTAGGGCTAAAAAAACTAATAATTTTAGCATTCTGTTTTTCTTATTCTTTTTACAAGTAGAAGGTAGCTAGGTAATTATTTTGCATAACGTTGTAAGTTAGCTTTTTAATTAATTCTTAGGTTCATCATGATGTCGGTTTGTTCATCATTTCCGAGGATGAAAATGTGTTTGTCGAATGTTACAAAACCGTTTTTTTCATAAAAGCTTATTGCTCTATGATTTTCTTCCCAAACTCCTAACCAAATATGTTCTACATGTTTCTCTTTCGCCAATTCAAGAGCTTTGTCGTAAAGAAGTTGTCCTACTTTTTTTCCGTGAAATTCTTTTAGCACGTAAATACGCTCAATTTCAAGTGCATTTTTTATTTTTAACTCGGTTTGTGATTCTCCGACATTGACTTTTAAATAGCCGATTGCCTTTCCGTCAAGTTCTGCAAAGTAGAATTCAGAATTTTTGTCGGTCAGCTCGGCTTTAAGTTTTTCGGTCGAAAATGCATTTTCCAGGTATTCCGTCATGTTTTCTTGGCTGTTAACGGAAGCGAAAGTCTCAACAAAAGTTAGTTTTCCGATGTCTTTTAAAGTTTCAAGATCTTTTAAACTTACCTTTCGAATGTTCATTTATTTACGGTTTATTTTTCTGGAGCTAGCAAGTGTATATACCACATTTAGTTTCCTCGAATATAAGATAATTATTATCCATATCCATTTACAAACGCATACAAGCATTTACAAACAAGTTTAACCAGTTAACAATCGAATAACATTTGGAAGTCCTCGCGTCTCTGTATTGTTGAATTGACCGAACGAGATTCAATAGTATTAACTATTTAACCTTTAAATTTTAGAAAGCATTATTGTAATAATAAATTTTGAATGTTAATTGGAAAATCGTAACAAGATCCTGAGGTTTTGTAGGCTTCCCCAAAAAAAGACCAGTAATGAATTTTAGACATGTTGCTACTAGTATTTACAACAATTTAAAATCATCCTGGCTTAACTTCAGTTTTGGATTATCAAGCTTATCAATTGAAGTTTTTATTCTTACCTGGTCGGATTCCGGTAAAAAAGTAGGTATTAAATCAGATAACTCTATTTTCAGTAAACGATTGATAACAATTAAATCTTTTAAAGAAAAAGGACTCATGCCATTCATTAATTCAGACATATAGGATTTGCTATTGTGTCCCAATACGGAGCCAAGATCTTGTTGCGTCAGATTTAAATTTTTGAGTTTCTTTCTGATTAACCCTTTTCTGTTTTGAATGAACTGTCGTTCTCTCTCCGCTATTAATTCAGCTAAATCACTGTCTTGTATTTTCTCCTCAGATATTTTTGAGTTAGTAGACCAGTTTTTGTTTTCATAGTCTTCTATCCAGTCTCTTAATTTCTTACGTAAGACTTTATATTTGGGATCTTCTTTAGAAAGAACTCTTAATCTTCGATCTGCAATCATGGCTCTTTCTAAATCTAATTCATTTTGAATTTTTCCATGTTCCAATAAGTCTGATATGTCAAGTTTTGTTGTCATGATTTTTGTTAAATGTACTCGTTAGACTTTAACCATTTCTTTATGGTGTTCTTATTGTTTTTGAAGGTGGTTTCATATTCTTGATGTGTGCTGACCCAAACAACTGAAGCTTCTTGGTCATCAATTTCAATAAGAATCATTGTCCTATGGATACTGATATTGAATATATAAAAGCCATCACTATGCACGCAATCAGCATCTGGTCTGGTCTGATTTATTTCAGTTTGGTTTTTCCATTGGTGGCCTTCAATATCTTTAACCAATTTATCGATGGCATTACCCAAAGGAACATTTCCTCTATTCTTCCACTTGAGCTTTTCTAATGATTTTTTATTGGTTAGTCTCATTATTGGATATAAATATACAAAAAAGTTCGGTTATTTTCCGAACTAATATTATTTGTAGTGTTCACGACTTGTAGGTTTACGTCATTCAATGCATTCTAAGATAGGGTAAATCACAAGCTATATCCGTTTACAAACGCTTACAAGCATTTACAAACGAGTTTAAACAGTTAACAACCGAATAACATTTGGAAGTCCTCGCATCTTTGTATTGTTGAATTGACCGAACGATATTCAATAGTATTAACTGTTTAACCTTTAAATTTTAGAAATCATGAACGCATTAAGAAACACAGTACAGTTGATTGGAAGATTAGGACAAGATCCTGAAATTGTAAGCTTTCCTGACGGAAACAAAATGGCGAAATTTTCGTTGGCCACAGACGATAGCTATAAAGACAAAAGTGGCGCTAAAGTGGAGCGCACGTATTGGCACAATGTTGTCGTTAAAGGTGGCCTTGTAGAGATTGTGGAAAAGTATGTCGCAAAAGGCAAGGAAATCGCCATTGAAGGCAAACTGACCAACCGTTCTTGGGACGATAAGGATGGCAAGAAGCAGTATATGACAGAAATTATCTGTAATGAATTGTTGTTATTGGGAAGCAAATAAAAGTCAAATCCCAAAAAATATGAAATTCCAAATTCCAATAGTCAACCATTGGAATTTGGGATTTTTTTATTGGAATTTCAAAAAAAGATGTCCTGTGCCAACCGGAACGTATTCGCGTGCGCTTCAATAATGATTTTGATGTCGGGAGAATAGCCACCGCCCATACTGCACATCACTGGAATATTATGGTCTTTGCAGGTTTGTAGTACAAAGCGGTCGCGTTCTTTGCAGCCTGCAATGGATAAAGCTAGTTTTCCTAATTTGTCAGAAGCAATGACATCGACGCCACATAAATAGAAGATGAAATCTGGTTTTTCCCAATCGATTAATTGTGGTAAGGTGTCCTTTAAAATTGAAAGGTAAGTAGCGTCGTCACAATCGTTTTCAAGCGCAATATCTAAATCACTGTGCTCTTTTTTAAACGGATAATTGCTTTTCCCATGCATGGAAAAGGTAAATACCGAAGGGTCATTCTCAAAAATTTCAGCGGTGCCATTGCCCTGATGCACATCTAAATCTACAATTAAGATTTTATGGGCTAATCCTTTTTCTTGAAGATAACGTGCACCAATAGCTTGATCGTTCAGCATACAAAAAGCTTCGCCATGATCGGAATATGCGTGGTGTGTGCCGCCAGCAATATTCATGGCAATCCCATATTTGAGTGCAAATTTACTGGCTTTGATAGTGCCGTCAGCAATAATGAATTCGCGCTGGACGAGCATTTTACTTAAAGGAAATCCGATTTTCCGAGCCGCTCTTGGTTCAATCGTCAGATTTTTTAAATCGTCAACATATGCTTGGGTATGAGCATTTAGGATATGATGTTCTTCAGCCATAGTAGGCTTGAAAAAATTGGATTCGGTACATGTGCCTTCATGCAGTAATTGTTCAGGAAGCAGTTCATATTTAAGCATCGGAAACCTATGGCCTTCCGGTAGTGGATGTTTATAAATGGGATGGTACGCTATTTTGAGCATATGCAAATATCTTGGGCAGAGATTCGTTGTTTATGCAGTATATTATGACCCGCAGTCGCCGCAAATTATAAAATCTATTTTAGATATCGGCTTGAAAACAGGATAAATCAAGTCCTGCGTAATTTGAAAAAGATTTTGAAAAACCCGATTTTTGGTACATTTGAACTAAAAGATAATTAAATGAGTAAAAACACCTCCATATCACTCGGAAATTATTTCGACGAATTCGTCCAAAGTAGCATAGGTCAAGGAAGATTTAAAAATGTTAGCGAAGTAATCCGTGCTGGATTGAGGCTCTTAGAAGAGGAAAGAAAGCAAAGTGAGTGCTTTAAAAAGTGCAATTCAAGAAGGAATTGACAGCGGAATAGCTCATGACCTTGACCCGAAAAAACATCTTGAATCTTTAAAGGCTAAAATGCACTCGAATGGCTGAATATAAGCTAACAAAGAAAGCTGTTGAGGATGTATCAAAGATTTGGGAGTATAACTTTGAGGTTTCGTCGGAAAAACAAGTTGTCAAATATTAGAATGAACTAATTTCAAATTGTCAAGTTGTCATGAGATTTCTGAAGATCCAGATTTAGGTCAAAACTACGAAGGAATATCTAAGCAACTTCTCGGATTCAAGGCAAATCGACATATAGTATTTTATAGGGTTTTAAGCGAGAGCTATGTAGAAATAACAAGAATATTACATGAAAGAATGGATTTGAAGAAAAGAATCGCCGAATAAAAACTGTAGACAGCTTGAGAGTATTCTAAAGAATTGTTGGATTGATCTCTAGATAATTTGTTCGCATGCAAAGTTTCAAAAATTTATTAGATTTTTTTAACACTGCAATCCTTATCTTTGTCCTATAAAATTACGTTGATGTTTGCATTAAAAGGCGCCATATTTAGCTTTTTTGGATGGTTGATGTTGTTGGGATCTACTGATCTGACGGCATTGCCTAGCGCATCATATACCCCTGTGGACAGTATTGCTGCCTCAGATAAGCAAGAGCGCACGCCTTTATTTTTTGACGCAGTTTTAGATGTCAATCATTCGTCTACTTATGAAACGCCAGCAGCCAAAACCTTTCCACAGAAAGAAAAAAGCGTCCAAAGCGTTACTGTTCCTTTATTTTATGAGCTTTCCTATTATATTATTGGCCAGCAAATTGTGGTCAATTTTTCGGTGAAAGCCATCATTTTTCCCTTTCATTGTTTTACATAGAACGACTGTTTTTTTTAGTTAAAATATGATAGGTACACCGCTGTACCTATGTCAGTCTATCTTATAATTTAAAACAAAAAACAATGATTTCATTATCCTTAAATATCGTGATGCTTGTCGTCATACTTATCGTCGTAATTCCTTTTTCCTTATTTATCTGGGCGGACAAATCCGGAAAAGCTAAAAAGAAGAAAAAATTTTTAGATGTTGCCAGAGAACAAAATTTGAAATTGTCAGTGGTCGAATATTGGAATAATTCCTGTTTCGGATATGATGATCATGAAAACACATTGATTTACATCAACATCATGGATTCAGTAACCAGATTTCAAAAAGTTGACCTCGATGATGTCAGAAAATGTGTGATTAATCGAATAACTAGAGAGTTTAAAAACGGAGACAAGCATTTTTCTGAAATGTCCCGACTCGATTTAGAATTTACATTTATCTCGAATGCTGCGCCAGTGAAAATTAGCTTGTATTCTACAGATGAAGGTTTTTCACAAAACGAAGAAATGCCACGTGCTGAAAAATGGTTGGCGTTTATTGACAAGCATAAATACAATAAAAATAACGTTAGCGCTGCCTAAACAGTCGTAATACACAAAAAAAACCATCGCTTTTAACGCTTCTAAATATTCAAATTATAGAAGTATTAGAGGGATGGTTTTTTTATACTAAGTTTATTATACTTATTATTTATGCAATTTAAGCTGAATGCGCTTCCGCGGAATGTCCACATCCAAAACCTTAACAATAACTTGTTGATGCAAGGCAACGTGTGCATTCACATCAGAAACAAAAGTATCTGACAGATTGGACACATGGATCAAGCCGCTCTCTTTGATTCCGATATCTACAAAAGCACCAAAATTGGTTACGTTATTCACGATTCCTGGAAGCAATTGACCTTCTTCTAAATCGTTGATGGTTTTGATGTTTTGGTTGAATGTAAACACTTTCGCCTGTTCACGAATATCCAATCCTGGTTTTTCCAGTTCTTTGATAATATCCTGAAGCGTCGGTAAGCCCACATCTTTAGAACAGTATGTGTTTAAATCCAATTTTTGAAGTTCGGTTTTATTGCCGATCAAATCAGAAACGTTCTTGCCTAAATCCTTGGCCATTTTTTCAACTAATGCATAACTTTCTGGATGAACTGCAGAATCATCTAATGGGTTTTTAGCCGATTTGACACGTAAGAAACCTGCGCCCTGTTCAAAAGCTTTGGCGCCCAAACGCGGTACTTTTTTGATCTCATTTCTAGAAGTAAATGCACCATGTTCTTCGCGATAATTCACAATGTTTTCTGCTAATTTCGGCCCGATGCCCGACACATAACTCAATAAACTGGTACTGGCGGTGTTGAGGTTCACGCCAACAGCATTCACACAACTTTCCACAACGACATCCAATTCTTTTTTGAGTTTTGTTTGATCCACGTCATGCTGATATTGCCCAACACCGATGGATTTGGCGTCGATTTTAACCAGTTCGGCCAATGGATCTTGCAATCTTCTGCCAATAGAAACAGAACCACGAACAGTCACGTCATAATTTGGGAATTCATCTCGTGCGATTTTTGACGCCGAATAAATACTCGCACCTGCTTCGCTGACGACAAATACCTGAATGTCATCTTTAAATCTGATTTTTCGGATAAAGGCTTCCGTTTCACGAGAGGCGGTTCCGTTGCCAATCGCAATAGCTTCAATTTGATAAGCTTCAGATAATGAGCTGATTTTTTTCATCGCTCCAAGCATATCGTTCTGTGGTGGATGCGGATAAATGGTTTCGTTATATAATAAACCACCTTGAGCATCTAAACACACCACTTTGCAGCCCGAACGAAATCCGGGATCAATGGCTAGAATGCGTTTTTCTCCTAAGGGCGAACCTAATAATAGTTGTTTTAAATTTTTTGCAAAGACTGATATCGCAGATTCATCGGCTTTGGTTTTTGCAGTTTGAAGTGCTTCGTTTGAAAGTGATGGCAGCAATAAACGCTTGTAAGCATCTTGAATGGCCATTTGAATTTGCTCTGAACAGTCGTTGTTGGAGCGAATCATTCGATCCTCAATTTTAGCTAAGGCTTTCTCGTCGTCAATGGCTATTTTTGTTTTGATAAAGCCTTCGCTTTCGGCACGTAAGATGGCCAGTAATCGGTGTGAGGGAATTCGGCTCAGTGATTCTTCCCAATCAAAATAATCACGGAATTTTTGAGCGTTTTCATCGTCTGCTTTCGATTTTACAACTTTAGTGGAAATCATCGCAAAGCGCTCTAACTGATGCCGAATGCTGTTTCTGAAATCAGTGCGCTCATTAATCCATTCAGCGATAATATGACGTGCGCCTTCCAGTGCATCATCTGCGGAAGCGACACCATCTTTTACATATTTGAAAGCCACAGATTCTAGGTCAGAAGCATTCTGGCTCATGATAATTTTGGCCAAAGGTTCCAAGCCGTTTTGTCGAGCGGTTTCTGCTTTTGTTTTTCTGCTTTTTTTGAACGGTAGGTATAAATCCTCGAGCGTGGTCAAATCCAGTACTGCCTCGATTTTTTGTTTTAATTCTGGAGTTAAGGCATCTTGCTCCTCAATCGCTTTTAAGATGGCTGTTTTACGTTTTTCAAGCGCTTCAAATTGTTCTTTATATTTTACAATATCGCCAATTTGAACTTCATCAAGATTACCGGTTTTCTCTTTTCTATATCGCGAAATAAATGGAATAGTCGCATCTTCATTTAATAGTTCGACCGTGTTTTTAACTGAAGATTCAGGAAGTTTTGTTTGAGAAATAATATAAGAAATCAAGGACATGGATAGGCTTTAAAGTGTTGGATGTAAAGATAGGAAGATAAAAAAAACTGTTTGAGGTTTCAAACAGTTCTTAATATTTATTTGAGGACTGGCTTTAATTAGCAGCCTTGAAGGTGGCTAATTTTTGATGGTCTTTATCGTACATTATTAAGGAGTGATCTTCAAAGCCATAAGACGCAGCTGCATTTACTGTTTTTAAGAATTCCGCTTCTATTTCCATTTCAGGACAAGCTTTTAGGGTGTTAAGTAATTGCAAGAATTTTATTTTTTGAGCATCTTCTACCTCATATGCACCTTGGAGATTGTTACAACCTGTATAACCGATAACTGTGAAATCATCTTTAAATTGAATATAAGCGTGTTCAGATTTCGCTTCCTTATATTGGATATCTTCGCCTTTAAAGGTTACCAAATGCCATTTTTTGCCCACCAATTTATCGGTTATTTTCTTTAATACATAAAGCGATTTCATAGCTCCAGTAATTTTGTTGCCGTCGCTATCTAATTGAGTCAGCATATTTTCTCCTACAAAGTACGAGTGTCTGTCAGGGTCGGAAAAAATAAGTTTTTGACCTTTATCATCCCATTTAAAAGTGCCCATGGTTTCATAAGGCTTCGCTTCTTTTCCTAAATAGGTTTCTTTAATGGTAAAGGTGTTATCTTGATTGATGGTTATAACAGTTTTGATGCCGTCGCAATCTGCACAGGGCAATTCACCTTCGTAAGTGCCAGCCCAATCAAGAGAAGTCTTACTGTTGTCGCTCGTAGACTCTGCTGTTTGTTCGTCTGTTATTTGGGTTTCATTTTTCTTTTGAGAATTACAGCTGGTAGCGAATATTACAAGCGCTAAACATAAGGTGTTGATATATGCAGATTTCATATTTTGAGTTTTTGGTTTTTTAAAATTATTGAAATTTGAGGAAAATAGGAGCTTTGTTAAGCGAATCTTAACAGTCATGACGTAAGCTTTAAAACTTTATGAGCTTGTATTCGCTATCTATAAGATTAAAATAACCAATAAAAACAGTGTCATTATGAAAAAAAACGTCTTCGGCGGTGGAGTATTTTAGAGAATCTTGATAGGTTTTTATCGTGTCAAATAAGTTGTCTTCAATCGTCCCTTTGAGATGATTAAAGTTGGAGTCAAAAATGGCATTAAAATAGATAGATTTTGAGGCGATGTAGGAATTGTAATTTAAATTAATGCCATTGAAATATACCGTACTACCTGTTGAATTCATTAAATTGACCGTTGGATTTATGGTTGAAATGGACATTGGCGATAAAGTTGGTGTTGCTGGAATAATATTGAAAGCTCCTAGAGTTATATAATACATCTCCTTGTTTTTAAGTACAGTGATACCAAGATCTCCCTGGCTTATCTTCCTTAAATATTTTTTAGTTTCTTCCAATTCGCGTTTCTCTATAAAAGGTAGGGCCGTGCCTTTTTGTATAAAAGGGGAATTTTTAAATGCTATCGGTTGGTCGTCCTGAACGTAGAAATCCTTGATCAACTCTCCTGAAAAGTTTTTAATTGTAAAGCCCATTTCCTTTTTTGAACTCCCTATTTGAAAAATCTTATCCTCGTAGATGAACGAGTTATACTTTTTAAAATCGTCTAATTTTCCTTTCGGATAGCTGAAGGATTTAAAATCTATTGAAAAAGTTTCTAAATCAATATCATAAACCGAAGTGCCCGAATCTTTGTCATCAAAAGTTAAATACACTTTGTTGTCCTGTTGATAGAGTTTGCTGGGCCTTGAGGCCAAGTCAATAGAGTTAGGAGTATGCTGATCAATTTTACCTACTGCTGAGGTTTGTGCAACCGCTAGTCGGAAAGAGCCAATCTTATTTTTTCTTTGTATTAATAAGGACTTGTCCTTGACTTCATCGAAAGTGAATGTTTTTGCGACTTTAAAATTGAGTTGCTTATCATACGCTAGGATGTTTAATTTCAAATCGTCGCCTGTGGTAAAAAGATATAGATTGTTTTTGTAACTCACAGCATCGATATAAAGCGCATCAGACATATCAATTTTTACTTCAGAAGTAGTCATCGTCTGAGATGCAAAGTCAATGGTAAGGATGGAGAACTTGTCTTTTAGGGAATTTGAAAAGAGGACGTCATATTTTAAGCCTTCGAGGCTATATCCGATAACATCATTGTATTTGTTTTTTAACTCATCGATTTCAAGAGATGATTTTTGATTAAAATCGGCATCAAAAAGATAAGCAAACACCTTGTTCCTTTCTGTAATTACGATCGCCAAGTCCTGATTTAATGTATTTGTTAAGCTATAAGAGTCTTTCTTAAGCCGTTTGGATAAGTTTTCGTTTTTAAAACTGAGAACATGTTCCTGAGCAAATGCATTACCGTTGAAGATAAACGCGGCTGCGAAAATAAAGGCTTTAATCCTATGTAAGACGAAGGTTGTTATGATAGTCGAAAAATTCAAGAATAAAATTATCTATTATAATTTGGAAGACTCTGTTTCAAAAGTTGCCAAAACATAGCCGTTTTCATCTTTTAAAGTCAATTCATTATTGACGATGACAAAAGTGCTTGCTTTTTGCAAATTGCCCATAAACACACCTTCAATACCATGATCGTCGCAATATCTCATGGTAGACATCATTTGTGAGAATGAAATCGACTGTTGGTCAGTTAAGGTATAGCTGCCGCCAAAACTATTGCACCCACCATTGCCACCAACACCGTGATCTTTTTCACTCAGCTTAATAAAAGGCTGCTGTAACTCATCGCTAGTTAAATTCACAATATCGCCATTGAGTTTGGTCAATACCCATTTGTTGCCAATAAGTGATGTTTCAGCTTTACTGGACGACTTTTGAGAGACGTCTTGCGATTTACAACTGACAAGGATCGTGCAAATCAAAAGGGATAGGCTTAGTATGTTTCTCATGGCATTGTCTTTTAAAATGTTGATTGTCAAAGATAATAAACTTATTGAAGGAGATTATCTCATTAATGAAACAATCTAGCTGATATGCAATCCATTAGGCACAACCGCATCGCCTTTACTGAGCGCCGTTGAGGTGTCAGGATTTACAAACACTAACTTCCCATCTTCCGATTCGGTCATTAAAATCATGCCTTCACTTTCGACACCTCTCAATGTGCGTGGCGCTAAGTTGACCAAAACAGTGACACGTTTTCCTACCACTTCTTCGGGCGTAAAACTCTCAGCAATTCCAGAAACTATCGTTCGGATATCGATGCCGGTATCTATTTTTAAAACCAATAATTTATTGGCTTTCGGCATTTTTTCTGCGGATATTATCGTGCCCACACGGAGATCCAGTTTTGAGAAATCTTCAAAAGTGATGGTTTCTTTTTGTGGTTCTACTTTTCGGTTAGCCGCTTCATTTGCTTTTTTGCTCGCAATAAGTTTGTCCAATTGTGCCTGAATGGTATCATCTTCAATTTTTGAAAATAAGAGTTCTGCTTTTCCAATTTGGTGTCCAGTAGGGAGAAGCACTTTTTTAGATGAAATATCATTCCAAGAATTCTTAGCATCGCCAGAATTGATATTGAGCATCGCTTTTAGTTTGTCCGAAGTAAACGGTAAAAAAGGTTCACTTAAAGTCGCTAAAGCTGATGCGATTTGAAGGGACACAAACATAATTGTTTTGGTGCGTGCTTCATCTGTTTTGACGAGTTTCCATGGTTCTTCATCTGCTAAATACTTGTTGCCAAGTCGTGCCAAATTCAGCAATTCATGACTAGCTTCCCTAAATCGGTAGCGTTCAATGGAACTTGAAATCACTTCAGGATAGGCTTTTACTGCGGCTAACGTTTCTTCGTCAACAGCACTAAATTCTGATGGTTCAGGAACGATGCCATCATAATATTTATCGGTTAATACCGCTACACGATTGATGAAATTTCCGAAAATGGCCACCAATTCATTATTGTTTCTTGCCTGAAAATCTTTCCAAGTAAAATCATTATCCTTCGTCTCCGGCGCGTTTGCGGTTAAAGCATAGCGTAAAACATCCTGCTGATTTGGGAAATCCTCCAAGTATTCTGGCAACCAAACCGCCCAATTTTTTGAAGTCGATAATTTATTGCCTTCTAAGTTTAAAAACTCGTTGGCAGGAACGTTATCCGGCAAAATAAAGGAGCCTTCGGCTTTCAACATGGCTGGAAAAATGATACAGTGGAATACAATATTGTCTTTTCCAATAAAATGTACCAATTTGGTGTCTTTATCTTTCCAGTACAATTCCCAATCTTTTCCAACGCGTTCTGCCCATTCCTTGGTTGAGGAAATATAGCCGATAGGCGCGTCAAACCACACATATAAAACTTTGCCTTCAGCACCTTCAACAGGAACAGGAATACCCCAATCTAAATCTCTCGTTACCGCTCTTGGACGCAAACCATCGTCAATCCAGGATTTTACTTGACCGTAAACATTAGGTTTCCAATCTTTTTTATGACCCACCAAGATCCATTCTTTTAAGAACGCTTCGTGTTTATCTAAAGGTAAAAACCAGTGTTTAGTTTGTTTTAATGTTGGTACATTTCCAGTGATGGCCGATTTTGGATTTATCAAATCCGTAGCATTCAAGCTGCTGCCACATTTTTCACATTGGTCGCCATAAGCTTCTTCATTGCCGCATTTTGGGCAGGTTCCCGTAACAAAGCGATCGGCTAAAAACTGCTCAGCCTCCTCATCATAGAGTTGCTCGGTGGTTTCTTCAATAAACTCGCCTTTGTCATAGAGCGTTTTGAAAAATTCCTGTGCAGTATCATGATGGATTTTCGCCGATGTACGCGAGTAATTATCAAAACTGATTCCGAAATCTTCAAAAGATGTTTTGATGATCGCGTGGTATTTATCCACAATATCTTGCGGAGATACGCCTTCTTTTTTTGCTTTTATAGTAATGGGAACGCCGTGTTCATCGCTTCCGCAGATGAAAGCCACATCTTTTCCAGTTAATCTTAGATAGCGAGCGTAAATATCAGCAGGTACATAAACCCCAGCCAAATGACCAATATGTATGGCACCGTTGGTGTAAGGTAAGGCTGCGGTAATCGTATATCGTTTTGGATGATTCATCAATCAATAATTTTAAGGTAAGGTCATTGCGAAGCGCAAACCGAGGCGTCAATTTTTAATTGTAATTATAAACTGACAGATGGCTTTGTTTTGCTTGCAATGACGCGTTATTTTTCGAAGCTACAAAAGTACGCATTTTGACCTCCATTTGGAAAAAAAATGTATTTTTACGTTATGTCGAAAATCACACTTACCCTCGTATTAAGTTGCCTTGTTTTGGTCTTTGGAATTCAGGATCTGTCGGCACAGCAAAAAACATCCTCTATGAAAAAGCATACGCTCGTCCGTCCGCCATACTTAAAAGTGGGCGACACCGTTGCGATTGTTGCACCTTCCGGAGTTTTGAAAAACAAAAATGCAGATATCCAACGCGCCCAGGATTTGTTAAAGAGTTGGGGTTTGCACTCCGTTTTGGGAAAAAATCTGTTTTCCGAATCCAATCATTTTGCAGGAACAGATGAACAGCGTAGGTCTGATTTGCAAAAAGCCATGGATGATCCGACCATTAGCGCTATTTGGGCGGGACGTGGTGGTTATGGAACCGTTAGGGTTTTGGATAAATTGGATTACACCAAATTTAGAAAAAAACCAAAATGGGTCATCGGTTATTCGGATATTACCGCATTGCACAATCAGTTGCACAACGAAGGCTTTAAATCGATCCATGCCATTATGGCCGCTGGAATTACAGTTGATTTGAAAGGTATTGAAGAAAGTGTAGCGACCTTTAAAGACGCGATTTTCGGAAAGCCTTTGGCTTACACCTTGGAAGGATCAGAGTATAATAGAGTAGGAAATGCTTCTGGAGAGCTGGTTGGTGGCAATTTAACCTTGTTGCATACCATGTTAGGTTCTAAAACAAGCAATGATGTATCTGGAAAAATTTTATTTATAGAAGAAGTGGGCGAACATTTATATCATACCGATAGAATGTTGCAAAGTTTAAAACGGGCTGGCTATTTTGATCATTGCAAAGGTGTGATTGTGGGCGACTTTTCGAAAGTTAAGGAGAATACAACACCTTGGGGAAGCAACATTGAGCAGTTGATTTTAGATGCTCTTTCGGATTATGATTTTCCAATTGCTTTTAAGATGCATGCAGGACACGAAGATGATAATAGAGCATTGATTTTTGGGAGAAATATTCAGTTGAAGGTTGCTAAAGAGCAATCGACAGTGGTTTTTGATAAATAAAGGTCACTCTGAATAATCTCTCAACAAGGCTCGGTAATTGGTCAAAATTTTCGAGCGGCTGATGAATCCGCAAAACTTCTTGTTTTCATCTAATAGTGGTAATTGCCATACATCTGCTTCGTCAAACATTTTTGTTACCTTCATGACGGAATCCGAGGGATTGACGATGAATGAAGGGTTAATAGCCAGTTGTCCTACACTTGTTTCTGAAGTCGGTTTTTGTCCTAAAAGATAAGGACGTAAATGTTCTCTATTTAAAATACCCAAAAACTGATTATTAGTATCAATCACTGCCATGCTATTTTGATCGCTATTTCTAAATTTCTGCATTACTTCGTCCATGCTTTCTGAGGTGCTGAGTACTAAAGAAGCAGTATTTATACAGTCTTTTAAGGAGATTTGCGACAGAATATTTTGATCTTGACGTGTTGTGAAAATCTTACCTTCTTCAGCCAATTTATTATATGCCGGATTAATTGGCGAAAAAAACCGATTGATCACATAAGCAATGACTGAAACCGTCATCAAAGGAATAAATAAATCATAGCCACCGCTGGTTTCTGCAATCAAAAAGATAGCAGTTAATGGTGCATACAAAGCTCCAGACATCACACCTGCCATGCCAACCAACATCAAATTGGTTATTGGAACGTCATGCATGCCTAACATTTCTAAAGAAAGCCCGAAAACATAGCCCAAAAATCCGCCCGCCACCAATGATGGTGCAAAATTACCGCCATTTCCGCCAGAGCTCAATGTGATACTGGTAGCAAAGGCTTTTAAAAGTGTGGTCAATGCCAGAAAAACAAGAATCAGTAATTGCGACTTTTCAAAATACCGAAATAGGCTTTCATGAATTAATTGATCAACATGACCTTGATGTAAGGTTTTAATATTGAGATAGCCTTCGCCAAATAGTGGTGGAAATGCAACGCATAATAATGACAACAATACGCCGCCAACAAGCGCTCTTAATAAGAGACGTTTTTTAAAACGTTCAAAAAAGCGATGTACTTTCTGTCCAACAATTAAAAAATAACGCGCATAAAATCCTGTTAATATCCCTAAAGCGATATAATAAAATATGTTGACATAATTAAAAGATTCACGAGCACGTAAATTGAACAAAACATCTTCATTTAAGATAATCGTGGAGAGCAAGCTGCCACAAATAGCTGCAATGACTAGAGGAATGAAATCCGTAAATACTAATCCAACAAGTAAAATTTCAAAAGCGAACATAATGCCAGCAATAGGTGCATTAAATGCCGCTGCGATTCCTGAGGCTGCGCCGGCGGCAAGTAATAAAGTGCGCTCTTTGAAGTCTAATCGGTAACGTTGCGCATAGTTGGAGCCAATGGCAGAGCCAGTGACAGCAATAGGCGTTTCCAAACCAACTGAGCCTCCAAAACCTACTGTAATACCACTTTCTATAATTTGCGAATACATTTTGGTTGATTTGATTTTGCTTTGGTTTTGTGATATATCTTTTAAAACAAACGCAAGCTCTTTGTCTTCATCGCCTTTAAAAAAATACTTCACTACCAATGCTGTCAACGTAATCCCGACCAATGGAAAAATGGCATAAACAAAAAGACGCTCTTGAAAAGGGACTTCTGTATTAATAAACAATTGGATATGATGTACAAGGACCTTAAGGATAACGCCGGCCATCCCTGCGCTTAAACCAACTAAAATTCCAGATAGAATAAGAAACTGCGAACGTGTCAGGCGCTCATTGATCCACAATAACAATATTTCAACAAGATTAAATTTTCTATAGGGGTAGTTAGTAAATGCCCTTTTGAATTTTAAAAAGGCTACATACAGTTTCTTTATTTTGTACATGCAGAGTGGTGGTCTATTTAAAGATTCCTAAAATTACTATGTTCTCATCAGATCAAAAATTTGATAAAACAGCATCTCGTAACTTTAAATTGTACTACAAATTTCGATAAAAAATAAAAGCAAGTGGTCAAATAATTTGTTTTTTAATTCGGTGTGCTTTCTTTTGTTACATTAGTAGGATGTTAGGCTATGTATCAGATTTACAGATTGGTAGATGTGGATATTGTGATGGCAAGATAATATAATAGATTAAGCTTTAAGTCATGAAAATGACTGTGACGATAATTTTTTTCATAACGCCGACTGCCGACTGAAAACTGAATACTGAAAACTCATTTTATTATGGCACACCACAACGAACTCGGAAAAATTGGCGAACAACTTGCCGCAGACTACCTTTTCTCCAAAGGTTATGAGATTGTGTGCAAAAATTACTTTTTTCAGAAAGCAGAAATCGACATTATCGCAAAGCATGACAATATGATGATTTGCGTAGAGGTCAAAACCCGGAACTCTGACTTTTTTGGTGACCCTCAAGAATTTGTGACAGCAAGCAAAATCAAATTACTAGTCAAAGCGATGGATGCATTTATCATTGAAAATGACATCGATTTAGAAACACGATTTGATATTATTGCCGTGTTGAAGAATAAAACGAGACAAGAATTAACCCATTATGAAAATGCATTTTATCATTTTTAGCACACCAAGTAAGTTAGATCTTGTTTTTAAATTCGCCTCCTTTTTAAGGAGGAGTGGCTTCAATTCCAGAATAGGAATTGAAGGCGAGGTGGTTTAATGTAATTTTTAAATTGTCAAACCTCACAGGTTTCCAAAACCTGTCAGGTCTCCATCGTTAATTTAGAGTGTTTTGCTATCTGAAACCCTTCCGTCTTTAAGCCCTTTTCTGGGCTTAAATCCACCTTTCCTTCATTTCGACAAGCTCAATGACCGAGGGAAGGAATTCTTTGATTTTGCTGTTTTTTAAAAATTAGCTATAAACTTAAATTCTCCTCCTTTTTAAGGAGGAGTGGCTTCAATTCTAGAATAGGAATTGGAGGCGAGGTGGTTTAATCTAATTTATCAATCATTTATAAGTTTCAAGTTATCAAAATATAACATAATCTGAACCTAGGTTCATCTTAAGGAATTAACGGAATTAAAATTTAAAATCACATGACAATTATCACATTTTGAGCGCTTAATATGTATGATATTTGGCGCTTGATTATTTTAAAAAAACACATATTATGATTACATCCAAACAAGCACATACTTTTCATATTCCTGTTATGGGTTTAGCCTATACCATAGATAGTCCCATTCGTGTTGCCCAATATGGTATTTCGTCTGTCATTTCTATTATTGATGATGATCTATTGGAAAAAATGAATGCCTTTTACAGTCAAAAGTTTAGTTTGCCTTACCAAGAAATCACACAAAAAGTAGAAGATTATCGTGCAAAACGTATCACAGCATATTTGAATTTAGTAGATACGATTGTTAAAGATAAATTTGTAAAATTCAAGGAGGAATTGTCAGAAAGCAAAACGGCTTTAGATAATTTTATAAGCATGCTTCCTAATAAATCGACCATAAAAGAAGGGCTTTCAAAGATTTTGGAAGAAGGTGTGGCTATTAAAGAAACCATTAAAAATTATATAGACACTCATTTGTCGGCTGGCGAAATTGACGTCAATATTATGACCAAGATCGACAAGGATAATTTTATTAAATCCAAACAACTGTCTATTGAGTTTAATGATGCGCATGCCGCGCTTCGTGGTTTTGCCAACAGTACTTTAGAATCATCTGTGGTGCTTTCTGCAGGCATGAATCCGAGATTATATAGTTATTTTGAGAAATTCAACGATTTTTATCCCGATACGAACGGCTATTTAAAAAAGAAAATCATTTTAAAAGTAAGTGATTATAGGTCGGCGATAATTCAAGGGAAATTCTTGGCAAAAAAAGGCCTTTGGGTTTCTGAATATCGCGTGGAATCTGGTTTGAATTGTGGTGGTCATGCTTTTGCAACCGAAGGTTTTTTATTTGGCCCTATTCTGGAAGAATTTAAAACTAAAAAGTCTGAATTATTACAAGATACCCATGAGGTTTTTATAAAAGCTTTAGCTGATAAAGAACTATTTGTTCCAGAGCAGCCCTTGGATATAAAAATTTCGGCTCAAGGCGGTGTTGGTACTGCGGACGAACACGATTTTTTAATTAACAACTACGACGTTGATTCTGTAGGTTGGGGAACGCCTTTCTTGTTGGTTCCAGAAGCCACCTCGGTAGATGATGCAACTCGAAAACTGATGGCGGGAGCAAAGGAAGCTGATTTATATTTGAGTGATATTTCGCCATTAGGCGTGCCTTTTAATACCATAAAAGGAACTTCCAACGAGTTTTTTAAACAGATGCGAATTGATAATAATAAGGCAGGAAGTTCTTGTCCTAAAAAGTTTTTAGCCTTGAGCAAGGAGTTTGGGCCAGAAGGGATCTGTACGGCATCAAAAAAATATCAGGATGTGAAATTGGCTGAACTTGATGAGCGAAAAGAATCTATGGTGGCCTCAAAGTATGAAATCGCTAAAAACAAGATTACCGAAAAATCATGTCTTTGTGTCGGTTTAGCGAATGCCTCTTACCTTGAAAATGATATTCCTATCAAAGGTCAGCAGCAAGGGGTGGTGATTTGTCCTGGTCCTAATTTGGCCTATTTCGACAAAGAAGTTTCGTTGTTGCAAATGGCACAGCATATTTATGGCGGTCCATCCGTACTTTCGGATGCTTACAGACCAAATATGTTTGTCAAGGAATTGAAAATGTATGTTGATTAT
Source organism: Gelidibacter sp. (assembly GCF_053579655.1). Lineage (NCBI taxonomy): Bacteria > Pseudomonadati > Bacteroidota > Flavobacteriia > Flavobacteriales > Flavobacteriaceae > Gelidibacter > Gelidibacter sp. The sequence continues at coordinate 18,625 of NZ_JBMDWE010000026.1, forward strand.
TTGAGAAATGAGATCGCGACATTTACGGATGAATTATCTGCTAAAAACGTCAAGAAATGGACGGCTTTTAAGAGTAATTTATTGGAAGGGATTGCGTATTACCAAAACCTGTTTGACGAAGCAATTACTCCGAAAAACATGTTGATTCAGGATGATATTATAGTTTATAAGAATGAATTGAATGCGATTGAGATTCCAGTTTTGTAGTCTGGAAATTGAAGGTTAGTTTAAATGTTTTTAACCTCTCAGGTTTTACGTGTCCGCCGAAGCTTCAGCGTAGGAGGAAAACCGGAGAGGTTTTTGTTTGTCTAGATGTTTTTTGGATTCTAATTTATAACCCTTCCGTCTTCAATTCCTTTTCTGGAATTGAAGACACCTTCCCTTGAAAAAAGGGAAGGAGCTGTTTGATTCGGTTATTTTTAAAAATAGGCTACAAACCAAACTTCTCCTCCTTTTGAAGGAGGAGTGGCTTTTGCTTCCGGAAAGAAGCAGAAGACGAGGTGGTTGTTGAGTAAATATTAGCTTGTATTCTCCTTATTGAACGTTGAAGGATTGGGTTTTAATTCTAGATTTAGAGTATGTTCATGAGACCCCTGCTTTATTTCGACAGGCTCAATATATCACGCAGGGATTTTATCTGTAAAAATTCATCTCATCCAAATATTCCCAAGCCTGTTCGGGTAACATAGGCCTAACATTTTTGCCTTTTTTGACAGAATTTCTGATGAATGTAGAGGATAATTCCATGATTGGTGCATCCACATGATGGATTTTTGGATGCTTGTCAAATTGGGTTTCAATCACGCCATCTGACAATCTTGGATAGACATAGATATTATGGTTTTGCAAGATCAATTCGTAGTTTTTCCATTTATGAAAACTTTTCAGATTGTCTTCGCCCATAATCAACGCAAACTCATATTTTGGATGTTTTTCCTGTAAATAGGTAAGCGTGTCAATAGTGTAGTTGGGCTGCGGTAAGCCAAATTCAATATCATTTGGCCGGAGTTTGTGATAATCTGCTGTAGCGCGATAAACCATCTCAAAACGGTGATGGTTATCGAGCATTGAAGCTTTGACTTTAAACGGACTTTGAGGGGTGACCACAAACCAGATTTGGTCAAGGTCACTATACTCCGCCATATGATTGGCAATAATTAAATGACCAATATGAATGGGGTTAAACGTGCCAAAATAAAGTCCGATTTTCATCTCTATCTATTTTTTTTAATCTTTTTTTACAAAATCTGAAACTAATTTATACGATTCAGCAAGGGCTTTGTCAAGATCATCATTAATAACAATCACATCAAATAATGGCGCAGTTGCCAATTCAGCAGAAGCTTTTGCAATACGCATGTTGATTTTGTCATTGCTTTCTGTTTGACGCTTTTTAAGACGAATTTTTAGTTCATCAATACTTGGCGGTTTTACGAAAATAGCAATCGTTTGATCCGGGAATTTTCTTTTAATACGAAGGCCTCCCGAAACATCAATGTCGAAAATCACATTTTTTCCTTTCGCCCAAATACGTTCGACTTCAGATTTTAAAGTGCCGTAAAAGTTATCGCGATATACTTCTTCCCACTCCAAAAAATCATCGTTTTTAATGTGAGTTTTAAAAGCTTGGGTGTCGAGAAAATAATAATCCTTTCCGTCGGTTTCAGTGCCTCTTTTCTCTCGCGAAGTGGCAGATATAGAGAATTCTAAATTGAGTTCTTCTTGTTGGAGTAAATGTCTTACTAAGGTTGTTTTTCCCGAGCCAGAAGGGGCCGAGAATACGATAAGTTTACCGTGATTGGGGATGTCATTGAGTTCGGTCACAAATATATTTTTAGGGTAATCAGTCTCTGTTTTTTTAATCTTTAAAGCACATTTAGCAATTGCTCTTTAATTTTTTCCAATTCATCCTTCATCTGTACGACTAGCTTTTGCATCGGCGCATAGTTGCTTTTTGAGCCAATTGTGTTGATTTCACGGCCCATTTCCTGACTGATAAATCCTAATTTTTTTCCGTTGGAATCGTCACTGTATATTGCTTTTATGAAATAATCTAGGTGATTTTTCAAGCGTACTTTCTCTTCGGTAATGTCAAATTTTTCAATATAAAAAACCAATTCCTGTTCAAAACGGTTTTCATCTACTTTTTCTTTTAATTCAGCAACACCTTTGTTTAAGCGTTCTCTCACGCCTTCAATCCGTTCAGGATCCATAGCGATAACTTCATCTAATAGGTCTGAAATGTTTTTTACACGATCAAGAAATTCTGATTCGAGAACTTTGCCTTCGTCCAAACGGTATTGTTGTATTTTATCTAAAGCGCTATTGATTTCTGCGGCTATTTCATCCCATTCATCTTCATCCATCTCATCGCGTTCAGTGGTCACAGCATCTGGTAAACGAATGGCCATTTTTAGCAATTCGGTTTCGTCACCGTCCACAACGTCTTTCAATTGCTTGATGTATTGTTTGACAACTGTTTTGTTGATTTGGGTTGAGGTTTCTTCGCCAGTAATCTCCATGTACAATGAAAAATCGATCTTGCCTCGTTCGAGTTTTGAAGCAATTAATTTGCGAATGTCCAGTTCTTTTTCTCTGTATAAAGAAGGCATTCTGGTATTCAGATCGAGGTTTTTGCTGTTAAGCGATTTTACCTCAATGGAGATTTTTTTGGAAGGAAGCTGCAATACAGATTTCCCGTATCCTGTCATGGATTGTATCATGGACCTATTTTAAAAGTTGCACAAAGGTAATGAAAATCATCAGTTTTAGCAGGTTAATAAATCAGAGGAAATGTGCTTAAAGGATTTAAAACCTCTAAATTTGTGTTCTTATTAATTAGTAACCGCATAATAGCCTTTTGAATTGCAGCCTGTTTTTTTGAAATTAGGCCTATAATCTAAAGTCTATTATCTATATGCTTAAAAATATGTACTTAAAGGATTTTGAAATACGATGGAGTGATATTGATGCTAATATGCATTTAGCCAATTCAGCTTATGTGAACTTTATGAGCCATACCCGTGTGGCCTTTTTTGAAGATCATAATTTTTCTTTGGCCAATCTGATTAAGAATCAAATCAGCCCCGTCGTTTTTTACGAGCATATCTATTATTATAAAGAAGCCTTTTTAGGGACACCAATTCGGGTAAGTCTTGAAGTCAAGGGTTTGAGTGAAGATGGAATGTTTTTTAAGATTGAGCACAATATCTATAATGATAAAGGAGAAAATTTAGCGAATTGTGAGCTTTTAGGCGCATGGATTAATTTAAGGACACGCGAATTGACAGGCTTACCAGCCGAGTTTTTAGCCGAAATGAATAGTTTTCCAAAATCGGAAGATTTTCAAGTTTTGACTAAGGAGGATACGCGCAAATTCGGGAAGAAACCAATTAATTTAAAGTCTTAGTTTTTTGGTTACCGAATAAACGACGAGATCAAAATAGCGATAATCCCATTGATCATATTTTATGTAAAGCAGTCCCCAAAGATTTTTTTGGTTGGCGTTTAGCTAAAAGCATTTATTAAGTAAATAGTAAATGCAGCAATTTGTGCAACATTTCTAGCTTTCATGAATCGCTTGTTTCGCGGCTTCCACGATTTTAGCATTGTTGCCAATAAAAATTTGGTCATTAACTACAATTACAGGTCGGCTCAAAAAGGTATAATGTTGTAGAATGTACTTTTTAAAATCCTTTTCTGTCAGATTTTGGTCCTTAAGTCCTAAGGCTTTGTACTGTTGGGCACGTTTGCTGAATAGGGCTTCGTAACTGCCCGAAAGCTTATGCAGTTCTTCTAATTGAGTAGGAGTAATTTGTTCGGTTTTAATATCTTGGAGAATGAAATCAGATGGTAACTCTAAAGTCTTCATGATTCGGATACAGGTACTGCAAGTTTTTAAATAATATATTTTTTTCAAAACGATTGATTTAATGATGATATAATAAGGGTTGGTGTTAGAGTGAAATGCGTGTAAATAGAGTGTCTTTTTATGGATTTACTTTCAATACATCCTTGATTTGGCTGTAAGGCAATAGGATTTCTGTAATGCCTTGCGCATAAGACGCAATTTCGTAATTGTTATAAAGAAGCACCAAGCCATCTTCGGTAAACCCTATATTGGAAGGAAGTTGAAAGCCTTCACCAAAGAAAAAATCTTCAATGGTCTCGTTGTTGTCTTTGGGTTTTGTTTGGTCTTTAAATGCTTTTTCAGCAATCTTTTTGAATTGAGCTTGATTGTTGATGATGTCATTTTGATCTAACATTGCTCCAGTTTCAGGATTAAAGTTGAGAAAGGTAACCCCACCGTTGCCATGGGCGCCGCCAGTGTCAATATACGTTTGAAGACTCACGCAAATAACCTCTGGAGATTCATAGATCACTTCCCCGTCAATTTTTACTTCCCATTTTTGGCTGCTGTCCTGAAAGTCTTTTTTGAACGCTTTGTATTCCTTGTCAAACTCCGAAATGGCTTCAGTAACCGACATGTTGTTTTCATGAGTTTCAGCCATGTTCATTTCACTGGCAATGACGTGTTCAATTTGGTGATTTATTTTTTCAGCAATAGCTTTTGTACCGATGGCTTTTGGGTAGTTAATGACAATTGAGGCGTCTTCTGATTTCTCAATAAGTTGTGGCTCAAATTTCAGTTTAACGTCCTTGTTACAGGCCGAAATTATTAAGGCAATTATAAAAAGTAAGCTTATTTTTTTCAAGGTTTCTGGGCATTTATTAAACAATCAATAAAGGTATTACATCCTTTTGTAACCAACCAATTAAAGATTAGATTTGTTATCAATAAAATTATGTTTTATGAAGTTCAACACAAAAACCATTCACGGCAATCAAGAACCTGACAAGGCCTATGGCGCTGTAATGCCACCAATATATCAAACCACAACCTATGCGCAATTGACGCCTGGAGGTCATAAAGGGTATGAATATTCCAGAAGTGCCAATCCCACGCGGACGGCTTTGGAAAATTCATTTGCTAGTATTGAAAACGGCAGCCATGGTTTGGCGTTTGCATCTGGTTTGGCGGCTATTGATGCGGTCATTAAGCTTCTCAAATCAGGAGATGAGGTTATCTCCACAAGTGATCTTTACGGCGGAACATACCGGTTGTTCACAAAGATTTTTGAAGGGTTTGGGATTAAATTCCATTTTGTTGAAATGGAAAACGCATCAAAAATTGAATCCTATATCAAGGACAGCACCAAGTTGATTTGGATCGAAACGCCTACAAATCCGATGATGAATATTATTGACATTAAAGCGGTCGCAGAGGTTGCCAAAAAGCACAATATTTTGTTAGCGGTTGACAATACTTTCGCGACGCCGTATTTGCAACAACCGTTGGATTTAGGTGCTGATATTGTAATGCATTCGGCTACAAAATACTTGGGAGGCCATAGTGATGTGGTTATGGGGGCACTGATTGTAAATAATGAAGACTTAGCAAAAAGATTGTATTTTATCCAAAATGCAAGTGGTGCGGTGTGCGGACCGCAGGATAGTTTTTTGGTGTTGCGTGGGATAAAAACCTTGCACGTTCGAATGCAACGGCATTGTGAAAATGGAAAGGCGGTTGCTGAATATTTAAAAAAGCATCCAAAAATAGGAGACGTGTATTGGCCAGGTTTTGAAGATCATCCCAATCATGCTATTGCAAAAGCACAAATGAAGGATTTTGGAGGCATGGTGTCCTTTACCACAAAAGGAAATAATTATGAGGAAGCCATAAAAATCGTAGAAAAACTCAAAATCTTCACATTAGCGGAATCCTTGGGCGGTGTAGAATCGCTTGCAGGACATCCAGCAAGCATGACACATGCCAGTATTCCTAAAGCAGAACGTGAAAAAACAGGGGTTGTCGATTCTTTAATAAGACTGAGTGTTGGTATTGAAGATATACACGATTTGATAGCCGATTTAGAACAGGCGATAGGGTAGTTAAACGCTAATTATATTAACAAAAACGACCGAGAAGCTTAAACTTGGTCTTTTGTTATGTTGTGAAATTCTTGGTTTTATTCCAAATAGTAAACATAGCCAACATTCAACCACATCAAATAATCATTTGATTTGTTAGACTTTAATTTATGGTTTAAACCATCCACTTTATCGCTGAAATAATGTTGCCATCTTAAGTCGATTATTAAATCCGACAAATATGTCAATTTATAACGTGAGCCAACACTTCCTACAATGGAGAAAGCTATGCCGTTTTTAGAGGTTATGAACTTAGGATCTCTGACCGTTCCATCCGAATAGCGGTACCATGGGGTATAAAAATTATCCAGATTATTGGGATTCCCATCACCATAAGAGGTGAATACTTTAGGATTGTATGCCGTAAAATGGACGCCGAAACTGATAAAAGGAGTCAGGACATTTCGTGCATATGAAAACTCCTTAAGGCTAAAAGGAAAATACTCTAACTGCATTCCAATATCAAAATTATTGGACTCCCCGGAATGCGCTCTTAACTTGTCGGCATATTCCCCTGTTTTCTCCGGAGCTACCCATTTTCCGAAATGGTTTAGTTCGGTTTTATTCCAAGAAATTTCGCTACGTACTTTAAAATGATCGAAAAAATATCTGTAAGGATCATAACGACTCCCTCTGTATTCAAAGTTCATGAAATGTACAAGACCTACACCAAAACCTGTATTACCAGCGTTGGTTTCAAAATCACGGCGTTCGCCAAAATCAGATTGAAAAGCTACAGGACCGGCTATTATACCTATCTCATTTGAAAACCATTTTTGTGCAACCCCATTTGAAATACCCATAATAAAAATAGATATAAAGGTTATCTGTTTCAAACTAAGCGCCATATAGTTTATTTTATTAATAGGGAGTTGGTGTTAACAAATATATGAAAACTGACTTAACTTCCAAACAAAACATTCACAACGTGAAGGTTGTGTAAAGAGATTTAATTTGAGTTTTGAGATATTGATTTTTTTGACCTCTCTTTTCATCAGAAATCCTATAAAAGGATAATGAATGCAGGTTGAATTATGAAATATGTAATTTTAATTAGTTGTTTCAGTATTTGGTTAAGAATAATTTACTGTTAACCTTGATTTGACGTATATTTGTAGGTATAAACGGTGTAATTGCTGATAATAAATCAATATATGAGAGAGAAAATCGCATCCTTTTTAGATTACGTGAAAAAAAATAATAACAACGAACCAGAATTCTTACAGGCAGTACATGAAGTGGCCGAAACCATTCTCCCTTTTATAGAAGAAAATCCTAAATACCAAGGTAAAATGTTATTGGAGCGTATGGTAGAACCTGAGCGTACGATTATTTTTAGGGTTCCATGGGTTGATGATAAAGGCAATATCCAAGTAAATAGAGGCATTAGAGTGGAGTTCAATTCTGCTTTAGGTCCTTTTAAAGGGGGATTGCGCTTTCATCCAACGGTAAACCTGAGTATTCTTAAGTTTTTAGGATTTGAACAAACGTTTAAAAACTCGCTCACAACACTTCCCTTGGGTGGTGGTAAAGGTGGTTCTGATTTTGATCCGAAAGGGAAAAGTGATAATGAAGTGATGCGTTTTTGTCAGTCTTTTATGAATGAATTGTATCGCCATATAGGTGCCAATACAGATGTTCCCGCAGGAGATGTTGGCGTTGGGCCACGAGAAATTGGCTATATGTTTGGTCAGTATAAAAAAATAAGAAATGAGTTTACCGGAATTTTGACTGGGAAAGGAATTGCTTATGGCGGTTCTTTGATCAGACCAGAATCCACCGGTTATGGTTGTGTGTATTTTGTTAAAAGTATGCTGGCCGTTCAAAATGACACCTTACATGGAAAAACAGTTGTCATATCTGGTGCAGGAAACGTGGCGCAATATGCTTGTGAAAAAGCAACAGAATATGGCGCAAAAGTATTGGCTATGTCTGATTCTTCGGGTTATATTTATGATCCTGATGGGATAGATGCTGATAAGTTGGCGTTTATAATGGATCTCAAAAATGTGAAACGTGGTCGAATAAGTGCTTACACAGAAACCTATTCCTCAGCAACATTTCATGAAGGGCGTCCATGGGCAGTAAAGTGTGATATTGCTTTGCCATGTGCCACCCAAAACGAACTGGATGAGGAAGAGGCTAAAACACTTATTAAAAACAAGGTTATTTCTGTTGCAGAAGGTGCTAATATGCCATGCACTCCAGAAGCCATCGAAGCATTTCAAAAAGCAAAGGTTTTATTCGGACCAGGAAAAGCTGCAAACGCTGGTGGTGTGGCAACCTCGGGATTGGAGATGAGTCAAAATGCCTTGAAACTAAGTTGGGATAGAGAAAAAATCGATGGGAAATTAGTGGATATTATGCACAACATCCATGAATCCTGTGTGACATATGGTAAACAAGAGGATGGCTTTATTGATTATGTGAAAGGGGCAAACACTGCTGGTTTTGTCAAAGTAGCAGATGCCATGTTGGCTCAGGGTGTGGTTTAATATCATAAAAGATAAAAGATTAGCGGCTTCCATAAGAAATTTGGGAAGCCTTTTTTATGTTCTTGAGATGAATAGTTCAAAATTGTCGTTAGTAATAAATATCTTTGACTTCTATTAGTGTGCTATGATAAAACAGATTACAACGGTTTTTCTATTTTTTTGTGCCTTTTCATCTCATGCGCAGGATTTCTCAGCATTATGGCAAGGTTATTTTTCTTATCATAATATCAAGGATGTTACCATAGGCAATAATAAAGTTTACGGGGCTTCTGAAAATGCCATTTTCACCTATGATTTGTCAAGCAAGGACATGGAGACCATAACCACGATTGAAGGGTTGACAGGTCAAACCATTACGACCATTGCCTATAGTGAGGCTTACGAAATCTTATTGATTGGTTATGTAAACGGACTCATTGAGGTTGTTTCGGGCTCAGAGAATAAGATTTTATCGGTAGTCGATATTGTGGAGAAGCAAACCATTCCTCCCAATCTGAAACGCATCAACCATTTTAATATTCATAATGGGGTGGCTTATGTTTCTACAGATTTTGGAATTTCTGTTTACGATTTACAAGGCCTTGAATTTGGTGATTCCTATTTTATCGGCAATGGCGGCAGTCAAATTAAGGTCAATCAAACTACAATATACAATAATGCCATTTATGCGGCCTGCGGAAACAATAGCGCTATAAAAAAAGCGCAATTATCAAACCCAAATCTTATTGATTATCAACAGTGGCAAACCTTAAATAATGGGAATTTCAATTCGGTTGAGAGTGTGGGAGATCGCCTGTATGCGGTTAATGCCAATGCCGTTATTTATGAAATTTCAAATGACGTATTTACAAATTTATTTAGTTATTCAGATGTACCCTTGGACACTAAATCAATGAATAATAATTTGGTCGTGACCACAAAAAATAATGTTTACGTCTATAATAGCGCCTTTGTGCAATTGGCGAAAGCATCGTTGACCTCCAACTATAATACGCTTTTCACGAGTGCAACGGTTACAAATGAACATGTTTACATAGGAACAAGCTCACTTGGAGTTCTTAAAACATCCATGGCAGACCCTTCCAATTATGAAACGATAAGACCTGATGGGCCACTTATGAACGATGCTTTTAAAATTGAAGCTGGAAATAATAATGTTTGGGTGACCTTTGGCGATTATACGCAATCCTATAATCCGGATCCTGTTCGTAGTTATGGAGTAAGTCATTTGATTGGGGAATTCTGGAAAAATATCCAATACGATAATCTTTTAACCGCTAAGAATCTAAATTATATCGCGGTTAATCCTTTCAATCCATCTCAAGTTTTTATTAGTGCCTTTCAGCAGGGCATTTTAGAGCTTAATAATGATTTGCCCACCATATTGCTAGATCAAAACAACAGTGGACTGGAATCGTTAATTCTGCCAGGTTCGCCATCTTATTTTTCTGTACGGATATCAGGATCTGAGTTTGATAGAAATGGGTTGTTATGGATAATGAACAGTCGTGTAGATAAGGCTTTAAAATCTTATAATCCCAGCACAAAACAATGGAAAGGCTATAGTTTTAAAGAAATTATAAAGGATGCTTTACTTGATGAATTGGGTTTTGGCGATTTGGCAATTGACAGAAATGGCACCAAGTGGATCGGTTCCTTTTACAAAGGTCTCATCGGTTATAATGAAAACGGCAACAAAATTAGAAACTTGAATTCTGAAGAGCAAAACATGCCCAATAATGTGGTGAGTGCGGTTGCAGTTGACAATAATAATCAAATTTGGATTGGGACTATTAAAGGCCTGAGGGTACTTTATAATACGGCCAACTTTTTTGACGCACCCAATCCGACGGTTAAGGAAATTGTCGTTCTTGACGATGGTATTCCTCAAGAGCTGTTGTCCAATCAATACATTACTGATATAAAAGTAGATGGGTCCAATAATAAATGGATTGGAACTTTAGATGCTGGCCTTTTTTATTTTTCTCCTGATGGTCAACAAACCATTCATCATTTTACAACCAAAAATTCCCCATTGCCTTCCAATTTTATTAAGGACATTTCCATAGATGCCCAAAACGGAAAGGTCTATATCGCGACGTCCAAAGGGCTCGTTTCTTTTTATTCAGGAGGTTCCAAAGCTGAAGAGGTATTAGCAAATGCCTTCGCCTATCCTAATCCAGTACGGCCAGAATATAATATTTTAGGTGCCAACAATTTGAATGATATTAATAAGGGCGTTAAAATTAAAGGCATTACTGAAAATGTCAATATCAAAATCACGGATATTGAAGGCAATCTGGTTGCTGAAGCACAGTCTAGAGTTAATTTAAGATCGTCTCGTTCCAGTTATAATTTTGCCATTGATGGCGGAACTGCCATCTGGAACGGTAAAAACTTGGCCAATAATATTGTGGCTTCCGGGGTTTATTTAATCATGATTTCTGATTTGGATTCTTTTGAAACCAAAGTCTTAAAATTGTTGATTATTCGTTAATCTGAATCATTCAAGAAAATTATGTTAGTTAAAACCAACGCCATTGTCCTTTCCAAAATAAAATATGGAGACCATGATGTGATTGTAAAATGTTATACCAAAAACAGAGGTGTGGTTAGTTATTTGTTGCGAGGGGTTTTAAAAAGCAAAAAGAGCAACTCTAAAATTGCCTATTACCAATCCTTGTCACAATTGGAAATTGAAGAGAATTTCAAGCCAAACCAGACCTTGCATTATATTACAGATGTCAAGTTAAGTGTGCCTTACAAAAGCATGCACACCAATATCTTAAAAGCTGCTATTGTGATGTTTTTGTCAGAAGTTTTGACAACCAGTTTAAGGGAAGAAGAAGCTAATTTGTTATTATATGAATTTTTAGAAACTTCCTTACAGTGGCTCGATCATGAAACCGAGTTTGCGAATTTTCATTTGTTGTTTTTATTGGAACTCTCCAAGCACTTAGGTTTTTATCCAGATACTTCCCAATTGGATTTTCCGTATTTTAATTTGCGATCTGGAAGTTTCGAACTGAAGCCTCAAAGTCCCTATACGGTTTCAGGAGAAAATTTATTATTTATTAAACAACTCTTAAGTATAAAATTTGATGAATTAAACAGTGTGAAATTGAATTCAACTCAAAGGCAGACTTTATTGAACTTGATGCTGTTTTATTTTGAATTGCACCTGTCAGATTTCAGGAAACCAAAATCTCTTCAGGTTTTGAATCAGGTGTTTAGCTAAATACAATTATGTCAGTTTTGGTATGATTATTTTAATGACGCTTTATGGCGCGTTTGATGATTATTTGTCCGTTAGAAAGTTCTATTTTGGCAATATAGGCTGTTTGACTTAACTGGTTTAAATCATAAACTTCGGAACCGCTATTACCTTTTAAAAAGTATAAACTTCTTCCTAATAGATCCATGATTTCAACAGACTTGATGGTTAAGTTATGTCCGATCGAAAATTGAATTTGTCCGTTGCTGTGTTCAATAATGGAAAGGTCTTTGGTGTTTAAAGAAATTTCATTTCCAGATAAAGTTTCATTTTGAAAAACAATCACGAAACGATTATTAAAGTCGCCAGTTTCTGATGTGAAATTGTATTCAGCACTAGAGAGGTCGTGGTAAATATTCAGTAGATTATCTTTAAGATAGATGGTGTTTTCATTAAAGAATTTGCCTTGTAATTGGGCAATGGACAATTTATATACGGTTGGTTGTGTTATGGAAGATTTAAATCCAATAGGTATTTCTTCATCTAAAGATAAGCTATGAACAGATTTTCCCTGAATAGCATATTTCTTATTGCTTTCCACGATTTCCGTGTAAATGATAGCGCTTAAACCGCTCGACAGATTGCGTTCCACATCATAGGCAAATCCATCCACGCCATTAGTGGCGCCTTCCACATAAGCCATTAGGATTTGATTGAATACGCCATTGTCGGAATTGAGGTCGATCCAGAATTTGTTGGCTAAAGTGTCTGTTCCATTTCTGTAAAATTTAGAATTGCTCGTGTCATCGGCCATTCTCATAGAGTTATTGAAAGTCAGTGTTCCGCCAGAATTAATCCCAATGACAAAGAAACCCTGACCAGAAGGGATGAAGTCAGAAGGAATTCCTGATTTACCACCTGCAATATTTCCGCTTCCTGTGCTAATAATCGCATAATCATTTTGACTAAAATTGAGCACTTGATTCCCTGGATTGCTAGCCAATGGAGGTCTTGCTTGAGACCATAGGTAAGCGGCTCCGCTAATGACGTCCGTGTTTTCGCTATGGACTAATTTGAAATCAATAGCAGAAGCGTAGGGATTGCCGATAAAGTTCCAATCATTCCAAGGTGTAGAATTATTGCCATGAATGCTGACAGAAATATCACCAGTGTTAAATTCGCCATTAAATACAGAAGTATCAACCCGTGGAAAGGTTCCTGAGTTATTAGATGTAGAAGCGTAGCCTACACCTGGTAACATCCGTCCTGAAGCGAACTGCCAATCGTCGCCGTTATCATCGACATCATCAGCATTGGTGTCTTCAAAATTTGAAGCCTTAAAATAGAAACGTCTGCTAGGAGATGCCATGCTCAAAACGAACTCCGCAGTTTCATTGGTTACAGGGGAGCTCCAATACGTGTAATCATACCAATGTTGCTTTTCTGAGGTCGATTTATTGACGCTTGAAGTCCCTGAGTTTCTTAAAGTGAAAGTCCCTGAATCAATACCATCGCCTCTTTGCACTAAGGCGGCCTTAGTCTCAACAACCAGATTCCCATTTACAATGACATCGTTTATTGCTTCCACATAATAGTTGTCGGTGATATTTAATGTGTATCCCGAATTTATAATCAGGCTACAGACGGTAAAACTTCCTGTGGCTGGAGTGGTGGTGTAATTACCATTAAGAATGGCGACGGTACTCGTGTTTGGTGCTGTCGGTGTCCAGCTATTTCCATTCCAAGTGGTGGTGTCAATTTTTAGACGGACTGCATTGCTTGCGGTATAGCAGGTTACAGAATTTTCTCGCACTTGTGCATAATATTGATAAGCGTCAAAATCAATGGTGTTTAGGATGGTTAAACTTTCGCTTTGTTGCCCGGAGTAATCCGGATTCGTATCTAATATTTCTATCCAATTTGATGTTCCTGGCGCATTGTAATGCCATTGATAGGCTAGAGGAAAACCACCGTCAAAACCTTCAGTCGCTAAAACCGATAGAGTTGCTGTTACTGCACATGTAGAGTTTGGTGCTAATGGCTGAAGAGTGATAGTAGGAGGATTTCCACCTGAATAATCATAAAATCCAATATCCGAATAATCGTTGGTGCCACAAGATCCCCGACCAGATCCTACCCAATCGATAATGTTCCAATCGTTGAGGTTAAAATCAGGATTGGGAAGAGATGTGGCCGAATTTAAGCGTCTAAAATTAAACCCACGATCTCCTGTGATGATGGTCGCATCCATCCAGGTCTTGTCCATATATACCCCAAATTGATCAACAACTATCGTGCCTCCAGATTTTAGTAACCGGATGGCATCATGCTCATTGTCTTTCTTATTTATCCCACTCACTCCGCTAGTTTGATGAGCAAATTGACCATTTCCTCCAGTTTGAAGGCAAGAGTTGGTATCACTTGGGTTGCTTACTACGCCAATAGCGATAATATAAGTTGAGTTATTTGGCAAATTGAAAGAATTAAGCACGATGGTACTGCTAGGAGTTGCCGCTCCATTGCTGTAGATGCCTATTGAATAACCTCCTAATGCTATTGCGGAGCCAGTTCCGTTATAAATCTCCACATAACTGAGCCCGCCAACAGTTGCATCGGTTACTTCACTGATAAATAAGTCCGAAAGATAGGCTATGCTTTCACATCCGCTAATGCGATTATCTATAACTGTAAAGGAGGTTGTGCTTGTACAGTTAAGATTATTTTTTATGACAATATTACCTGTGGTGGCATTGGCCGGAATGGTCACTTCTATGGTGTTCTCATTAATGAACGTTGTTGGCATTGAAATACCGTTGATGTGCGCTATTGTTGAGCCATCGAAATGTGTTCCAGTAATTGTCGCAATTGTACCTGTCGGGCCAATTGAGGGAGTAATGGTGTTGCTCGTGGTGACACAAAGTCCCGTACCACGGATTGCAAAAGTATAGGGATTTTCATCCCTATCGTTATTCACAATGGAAACTGTCGCATTTCTAACACCCACTACCAAAGGAGAGAATTGAATTTCTAAAATCGAGAATTCTCCCGGAAGAATGGTTGTGTCAGGTATTTTGGTTATCATAAAATCTCCAGGATTTACACCTGTGATGTACACGCTAAAAACAGTCAAATCTAAATTCCCAAGATTGCGAATACGATAGGATTTTGATTGGGACGCCTCTATATATTGCGCAGCGAACAGTGTGCCGTCTGTACCTTGAGGGGTCGAGTTGCCATTCCCAATTTCTGGAAAAGTACCCACGTTGCCCTCAACTCTGATTTCTGGTGTGATAACATGTAGCACTCCGGAAATATAGGTAGTTCCATCCCAAAAATTTCCGTCAGAGCCATCTGCTAGAATACCACCATATAGCCAAGCCCCACCATTCAAGCTGAAACGTGTGGCGTAATAATACGTTCCGGCTGTGGTTATAGCACTGCCTAAGTCGGCAGCATATTCGTCATTCTGTCCAGAATTGCAATTACCGCAGGCTGCATTATAACTGGCAGGAATCCAATTTGTCCAGGTTCGCGGATTGGAATTGCTTGTGCTGTAACCAACTTGCGCGACAATGCCTGCGCCTTGTCCTGCGCCTGGAGTAACGGCTTGTTCATAAACTTGGCCATAGACGGCAAAAGGATTTCCTAAATTGATGGTGCCCATACCAGGAAATTGTAAGTTGCAGAAGTCAACGGTATCCACACTTAATATCCCGCTGACGTGAGATGTGCCATTCCAAAAACCTCCACCAGTAGTACTATAGCCGCCATAGCGATAAGGGCCGCTGTCTATTTGAAATCGGCTGGCGTAATAGTAATTTCCAGAGGGTAGTGAGGACCCGATGTTGGCGACATATTCGTCATTATTGCCAGAAGCTACATTGTTGTAGGTTGCCGTAACCCAATTGGTCCATGTATTCGGATTAGTGTTCGTTGAACTATAGCCAATCCAGGCTTCTATATTTGTACCTTGTGAAAACGACGTTTCTGTTACGCCAGCCTCATACACTTGTGCATACACATTGAATGCTGTGCCCACGGTAATATTGCCATTTTGGGGAAACTGAAGATTACAGAAATCTACAAAGTTGGTAGAAGTGACCATTCCTGAAAGATTTATATCATCAATTCGAAATTGTGTGGAAGCAGAAGTTTGTGTAAAACGTATCCTTAAATTATTGGTACTAGGAATAGTGCCAATTGGCGTTATCAAAATCCAATGTGCAGTGCCATTTCCAGTTGCTCTTGAATAGTTCAACGGTGTGTACGTTATCCCGTCAGCACTGACCTCAATGGCCAGTTCATTATTGCCGGCAATCGCGCTTTTATAATGTCCCAGAGTAAGGGTCAAGTCTGAAAAGCCAATGGTGTTTATTTCAGATATTTCGAAGTATCTACCAATAGTGTTAGTGAAAAAAACATTTCTTCCACCAGAAGCATTGGCATACCCCGAAGAAGTAGTGCTGGTTCTGGTGTCGGCATCACCAATAAAAGTTTGAATTTCAGAGTTCTGAAAAGTTGAGGCTGCGATCGAAGTAATGGGTTCCGTACGAGTACCCATATTTTCAGAGAAAATTGTCACTTGTCCAAACACGGACAAAACAGAACATAGCAACACGATAAATACCAGGGAGTATTTTTTTTTCATAGTGAACGTTTATTAAAATTTGTCGCTAATACAAATACTTAAATATAGACTAAATAACCTTACAATCAGCACGTTGCGATTTTTATAATAATTAATAAATAGTAACTATTTTTGCATATGGAAACTAAAAAAACCTATACTGTTGAGGAGGCGTTAAAGCGGATGGAGCGTTATTGCAGTTATCAAGAACGCTGTCATAAGGAAGTCACTCAGAAGCTCTATAGTATGTATATGATCCCCGAAGCCATTGATCATATTGTGGTCAAGCTCATGCAGGACAATTTTTTAAATGAAGAACGCTACGCGAAAGCCTTCGTCAGCGGGAAGTTCAGAATTAAAAAATGGGGAAAACAACGCTTAACACGCGAACTCAAGCAAAAGGATATCGGGAAAACATTAATCACCATGGCGCTCCAAACCATAACCGATCAGGACTATATCGAAACCTTTGATGCACTCGCCGAAAAAAAAGCGGAAACCATCAAAGAGACCAATCTTTTAAAGAAACGAAAAAAACTAGCCGATTACCTCCTTTATAGAGGTTGGGAAAGCCATTTGGTGTATGATAAGGTCAATGAGCTTTATAGGTATTAGGCAATAGGGATTAGATGTGAGGTATCAGGAGTGAGGAACTGGGGATAAATTTGAAAGTGATCAAATTCCATAATAATGAAGACTACCAACTGAAGACTGCCAACTGAGGACTGAATACTGCGCACTTAAACCCTTAAAACTAAAAACTGTACCATTCCTAAGAACAATACAGTTTTAAATATCAACTATGCTGAGGTTTTATAAGCTAAACGTCGCACCAACATTCATCACAAATTGGTTGTGGATATAGTCCGCCGGATTTGTGATATTGGTTTTGTATCTGGCTAGTGGAAACACAGCTTCCGTGAAAATCCCAAAACCTTCTGAGAAGAAAAAACGTGCCCCAACATGACCACCAAAATTCTTTAAACCAAGGTTTAAGCCTGGGTAAAGGTCAAAGTTTTCATCAATGTTTAAAACACTTCCTAAGTGTGCATTAAAACGACCTTTAAGATCCACACGGTCGCCAAAACTCGCGTCCAATCCTTCTTTTATACTTAAGGCATAGGCACCCGAAACACCTACAGAGATATTTTCGCCAAGACCATAATCATAGCTTACATTAATTCCTGTTGCCTTATCCTGGAAGTTGGCGCCAATTTGCAACTTGTTGTCGGTATTGCCTTTAAAAGCCTGTGCATTCGCAAAAGAAACGCTTAAAATGCTTATGAGTACAATTAATTTTTTCATTGTAAGTTATTTAATTATAATTTCGGGCAAAGATAAACATGTTTTTTAAAAAGCATTTGCTTTTAGCTTAAACTCTTGAGTGTTCTGCTAATTGCCTTTTCATTTTTCCAATCAATCCATTTTTGACCCTTTAGCTTGCGCATCATAGTATCAAAATGGCGCATGATCAAAATATTATAAACCGCTTGACCGAAGTTTTTTGGATTTCGGGCAATGGCGCGCAAGCTCATTGAAAACCCAGGCGTGATGTATTTCATATAATGCCAATAGCCTTCGGGCATGTATAATACTTCGCCGTGGTTCAATTCTGTCCTATAGCCTTTTGCTTTTTTAAGCGCGGGCCATTTTTCTAAATCCGGATTTGAAAAGTCAATGTCTTCACGAGTAATCAGTGAATGTGGAATTTTATAGAGATAATCGTTCTGTTTTTGATCAAACAGAATGCATAGTTTTTTGCCTTCAAAGTGAAAATGAAAAATATTGGCCAAATCGATATCGTAATGCATGAAAGTATGGGAGTTTTTGCCGCCAAAAAACAACATCGGCAAACCTTTCATCAACTTAAGGCCAAAATCGGGATAGGAATAATCTTTCTGTAATTGTGGGACTTCTTTCAGGGCATTCCATAAAAAAATCCGAAACTTAGTCGGCTCACGTTTTAAAAGATCAATATAATCTGCCATTTTCATTTTGGCATGCGGCTCGTTAAATCCGTCTTTATGGCTCACAGGGCGGTCATCATAAAGCGGCACGATCTTGTCTCCCGCAATCTTTTTAATATAGTCAAGCCGCCACTTGTCATAAGCTGGCCAATCTTCAATAAAACGCTCTATAACCACAGGTTTTTGAGGTTTAAAATAGTATTTCAAAAAATCTTCCTTGGTAATAGTCTTTACGCGAGGAATGTCTTGCAGTTCTAGTGCCAATGCGCTATGATTTAGATGCGCTAAGTTAAGGAATCGAAACTAATTGTTTTAAAATGAATGTTAAATATTTGGGTGTTACCCCGCTAAGGCGTGGTCGGGCTGTCCGCTATATCTTTTTGCTTTGAAAAAAAGCAAAAAGGATGTCGCTTCCATCCCTAACACAACTTCTGCTGTTTTTGGAGCTTCGTTTGTTAAAGCCAAAGAATCCTTCATTTGAATGTTGGTCGTTATTATGCAATTTTAAATAATAACTATTAAAAGAATACTCTAAAAAGCAGCTCAATCTGCGTCACCCGCCTGAACGGACGGGCAGGTCAGCGTTCTATTCTTAATGTGGGCGAAATACGTTTCATCTTTAAATCAAACTCCGTATCACACATTTCACATCGGTATCTATGTTTCGTGTGAAAAGGAAGCGAAGAAAATAAAACGCCATAAATAAATGAAAAAAGTGATTTCGCATCTTTAATGGTGGAGAAGAGTTCGATATGCATGCTCTTGCAATTGGGGCAATGAATAGTCTCACTTTCATCATCAATTGAATACGGTTTGATGGCATTTAAAATCTGTTTGGCTTCTGTTGCTTGATAGGAGAGGACTTTCAACTTTACGCCACCAATGGCGCGGCTAACTAATGGATCGGTATCAATGGTCAGGTTATCCGTCAGGAAAACTTCGATGCCATCGGCTTCCAATCTGCCTTTGATAATCTGCGCTTCCGAAGAATATTGAAATACAGCCACTGTTGTAAAGGTTTCATTTTTCATGAGAAAAAGGGTGCTAAGAGCGACAACACTTTTGAAATTTCATCTTCTGAGTTGTACGCATGGATACAAAAACGAATGCGCTCCTGACCTTTGGGTACTGTTGGGGAGAAAATTGGCTCAGGATCAAAGCCTTTTTCATTAAGATGACGAACAATTTTTTTGACCTTTTCACTATCGGAAATCGTACAGCATTGAATAGCAGAATTACTTTCTGTAAAATACTTTTCGAGTTGATTTTCTTTTAGTTTTTCTTTAAAAAAACGAATGTTCTGGTTCAGTTTTTTTATGGCGTGTGTAAGTTCCAATTCTTTATAGGACGCTTTTATGGTCATTAGAGAGTGAGGAGCAATAGCCGTGGTGTAGCTGGACGGACTTGAGAACTGGATAAGATAGTCTATCAGTCCTTGATCTCCCAAAATGGCAGCACCATGTGAGCTTAAGGCTTTTCCAAAGCTGATCAATCGCGCAAAAACAGACTTGTCAATTCCCAAACTACGCACTAAACCCTCACCTTCCTTTCCAAAAACACCTATGGCATGCGCTTCGTCAACAATCAATCGAAACTTGTTGAGCTCACAAAAATCGGCTATAGCCACTAAATCGGGCGTGTCCCCATCGATTGAAAATACAGATTCCGTAGCAATATAAACTTCTGTGTTTTCAGTAAAATGCGGTTGTTCATTTTGGCAAATGCGCTTTAAATCTTCCAAATCATTATGCTTGAAGGCGAAAGCTTTTGCTTCGCCCATGGCTATTCCATCCCGTATTGAAGCATGGATCAGTTCATCATAAAAAATGATGTCGTCGTGTTGAGGGACGCAAGAAAAGAAGCCTAGGTTGGCATTGTAGCCAGAATTAAAGATTAAGGCGGCATTGCAATGATAAGTTTCACAAATGAGCTCTTCTACTTCGGCATAAAGTTGATGATTACCCGATAAAAGCCAGGAGCCTTTGGAGCCATTTTGAAAGATGAACTCATTCTCCAAATAATAATGGGTCCGGTCAAAAATCTCATTGGACATCGAAAATCCTAAATAATCATTGGAGGCAAAATCCACCAATAGTTGTGGCATATCCAATGCTCTGAAAGTGATTTCAGCATTGCGAGCATCTAACTGGTCTTGAAGTTTTTTCGGAATCATGATGTAAATATACGAAGACCGTTCAGGATTTCAATCTTGAAATGACGAGACTATGAGGTCTCAGAAAGATAGGAAAATCAAAAACATCGTATATTTGGGAATCAAAAACGCTAATTATGATTCGTATTCTATTCTCCTTGACCTTTGTTTTGTCTTCATTCGTTTTTCAAGCGCAAATTTCTTCAAAATATACTATTTCCTTTGAAAATGCCGTACATCATGAAGCGACAATTCAGGCTTCATTTACCAATTTGAAATCTGACGCTGTCGAGTTTTCTATGGCCCGTTCTTCACCAGGTCGCTACGCTTTGCACGAATTCGCAAAAAACGTGTACAATGTGAAGGTTACCGATGGTAAAGGAAATCCACTCGAGGTCACTAGGCCAAATCCGTCATCATGGAGCGTTAAAAACAAGGACGGCACCATTCATGTCAGTTATACTTTATTTGGCAATCATGGCGATGGTACGTATGCCCAGATTGATGAAACGCATGCGCATTTGAATATGCCGGCAACACTCGTCTATGTTCCAGAACTTGAAGCCCAAGAAATGGAAGTGACTTTTGATGTTCGAGAGGATTTCAATTGGAAGATTGCCACCCAACTCAAACATCAATACGGTACGACCTATTACGCAAAAGATTTTCAATATTTGATGGACAGTCCGGTGGAGATTGCCAACTTTAGAAAACGTTCTTTTGATGTAAAGGGGCAGACCATTACGTTTATACTGCATGATGATGACGCCACAGAACAACAGGTTGATATTTATTTTGAAAAGATCAAAAAGATAGTTTTAGAACAAATGCAGATCTTCGGCGAATTGCCAACTTTTGATTATGGCGAATATACTTTTTTGGGCTGCTATATGCCGAATGCAACTGGAGATGGGATGGAGCATCGGAATTCAACTGCAATTCCGAGCTCGAGAAGTTTGTCGAATGGCGGTATCGAAACAAATATTGGCACCGTTGCTCATGAATTTTTCCATATTTGGAATGTGGAGCGTTTGCGTCCAAAATCATTGGAGCCTTTTGATTTTTCAAGAGCAAATATGAGTGGCGATTTGTGGTTTGCTGAAGGATTTACCAGCTATTTTGATGATCTGTCTTTAGTCAGATCTGGCATTATAAGTCAAGAGAAATATCTTGAAGGACTTACAAGAACCTTCAATTACGTATGGACGTCACCTGCGCGTCAATTTTTCAATCCTATTGGAATGAGTTATCAAGCGCCGTTTACGGATGCGGCACGATCGGTAGATGAAACCAATCGGGAAAACACCTTTATTTCCTATTATTCTTATGGTAGTATGCTGGGACTGGCTTTGGATTTATCCTTGAGAGAAAAGAATCTTAATCTGGATGACTATATGACCTTATTGTGGAAGAACTTTGGAAAACCTGAAATCCCTTATACGGCTGAGGATTTACATCAAACCTTAAGCACTTTTGCAGGAAAGGCCTTTGGCGATGAATTCTTTAATAATTACATCTATAAAAGTGGGATGCCAAATTACGAGCAACTTTTAAAACAGGTTGGCGTGACTTTGGAAACGAAAATTAACATCGATTTTGGAGCCATCGTCAGAAATCAAAAAATTATGAGCAATCCTAAAATGGGATCTTCGGCCTATAAAGCTGGATTTCAAAAAGGAGATAAGCTGCTTAAGATCGGAGCGATTGCACTTGATGAAACTATGGACGTCAATGCGGTTTTAAGTGCGTTTAAGGTTGGCGAAGAGGTCTTGGTATTGATTGATCGTTTTAAAGATCAAAAAGAAATACCGCTTACCATTTCAACAGAAGTGTCCTATGGTTTGAAGTTCTTGGATGGCAATTCCAAAGAATTGACCAAAAAGATAAAGCAGAAACGGGCAGGTTGGTTAAACTCGAAAGTATAGATGAGGAGAGGAGATTTCTCAGTACTAAGTATTCAGTACAAAGTATTAAGAAGTGTTCCTGAAGTCCAATACACTGATAAAATAGTCGACAGTAAGTCCGAATAATGTTTTTTTACAAACCTATCTAAGAATATAAATTAAGAATTACTATCCTATAATGTTTCAAAATCATTCATATACGAAGACGGTTTAAGCAGAGATTCATGGTATAAAAGCAAAAAAATCACGCTTTTGGGCGTGATTTTTTTATTTGTAATAAGCGTGTTTTGATTAGTCAACCAATACAATCACTTTATTGTCTTTCATTTCAACAGTACCGCTGTTGATTTCTATAACCCAACTTCCATTTTCTTGAGTAAAGCTACTCGAGTGGCTTTCTGCAATGGTTGCATTGCCTTTGAATTTTAGTTTTCCTTTTCCAAGAAGTGAAACAATGGCCGCGTGACCATTCAACATTTGGAATTCGCCCTCAACACCTGGAACCGTAACGCTTTCAACATTACCGCTAACAAGTGAAGCTTCTGGGGATACAATTTCTAAATACATATTTTTATAGTTTGCAGTCCGCAGTCTTCAGTCGGCAGTCACTGAGGACTGAAGACTGATGACTGCCTACTTATTTAGGCTTCAGCAAGCATTTTCTCACCAGATTCGATCGCCTCGTCAATGGTTCCTTTAAGGTTGAAAGCAGATTCCGGTAAGTGATCTAATTCACCATCCATAATCATGTTGAATCCTTTGATAGTTTCTTTAATATCAACCAATACTCCAGGAATCCCTGTAAATTGCTCAGCAACGTGGAACGGTTGTGATAAGAAACGTTGTACTCGTCTTGCACGTCCTACAGCCATTTTATCTTCTTCAGATAGTTCTTCCATCCCAAGAATAGCAATAATATCCTGTAATTCTTTATAGCGTTGTAATAACTCTTTTACGCGTTGTGCACAGTCGTAATGTTCGTTTCCTAAAATTTCAGCAGTTAGGATACGTGATGTAGAATCCAATGGATCCACAGCAGGGTAAATTCCTAACTCAGCAATTTTACGAGATAATACAGTTGTAGCATCTAAGTGGGCAAACGTTGTAGCAGGAGCAGGGTCTGTTAAGTCATCCGCAGGTACATATACCGCTTGTACCGATGTAATTGAACCTCTTTTTGTGGATGTAATACGCTCTTGCATGGCACCCATTTCAGTTGCCAATGTTGGTTGGTAACCTACCGCAGATGGCATACGACCTAATAATGCCGATACTTCAGAACCCGCTTGTGTAAAACGGAAGATATTATCAACGAAAAATAATACGTCTTTTCCTTGTCCTTCACCAGCACCATCACGGAAATACTCAGCAATAGTCAGTCCTGATAAAGCCACACGAGCACGAGCTCCAGGAGGTTCGTTCATTTGTCCAAAAACGAAAGTTGCTTTAGACTCTTTCATCACCGATTTATCTACTTTAGATAAATCCCATCCGCCTTCTTCCATGGACTGCATGAAGTCGTCACCATATCTAATAATGCCTGACTCGAGCATCTCTCTCAAAAGGTCATTTCCTTCACGAGTTCTTTCTCCAACTCCAGCAAATACTGAAAGTCCACCGTGACCTTTTGCAATATTGTTAATCAACTCCTGGATCAATACCGTTTTACCAACACCAGCACCACCAAACAAACCAATTTTACCACCTTTTGCATAAGGCTCAATCAAATCGATAACTTTGATACCCGTGAATAAAACTTCTGTAGAAGTTGAAAGATCTTCAAATTTAGGTGCCTGTCTGTGGATCGGTAAACCAGCGTTACCTGCTTTAGGTAAATCACCCAATCCGTCGATAGCATCACCAATAACATTAAACAAACGACCGTAAACATCATCGCCAATTGGCATTTGAATTGGAGCGCCAGTAGCCACAACTTCAGTGCCTCGGCTCAATCCGTCAGAAGAATCCATAGCAATGGTACGAACAGTATCTTCACCAATATGAGATTGAACTTCTAGTACCAATAAAGAACCGTCAGGTCTTTTAATTTCTAAAGAATCATAGATTTTTGGAAGCTCTGAACCCGCTTCAAACGCTACGTCGATAACTGGACCAACGATTTGTGCAACTTTACCTGTAACTTTTGACATTACTTATATGTTTAATGTTGAATTGAATAATATACGAAAACATCTTTACGCAAACATGTTGAGTCTGTTATTTTTCGCGCTGCAAAGATATATGTTTTTAATTAAAAAGGGAAACCCTTTTAAGCCTTTTTTAAGCATAAAAAAACACCTTCTTTGGAAAGGTGTTTTATTATCGAAATTTAAGTTTTTTTTATCTAAATGTTGCGCTGTAGTTTGTTGGATAATTTCCTACATCTGCCTTAACGCCAGCGGCTACAAAATTGGATCCATACTTGGCATCAATAGCTTTTAAAAATGCGTTTGCCATGACTGCATAGCCTCTTGATGTTAAATGGATGCCATCTAAACTTACAAGACCACCTGTAACTAATTTTGTGGTAAATTTAAATTTACCATCGGTATATCCCGTAGTGGAAGCCGTTTGCAAAATAGACTTAAAATCTACAATCGCTAAATCATATTGGTTGGCTACCGCTGCAATGGATTGATTGTACAAGTCTGTAGCAGTTTTTACATTCAATTGTTCTTGAGGCGTTAACACCCATTTGTCTGCTAAAGGCAATGTAACACCTTCTACTGAAAATTGACCTGCCAATTCTTGAGATAGTCCTTGTCCCATCAATGACTTTACTGAGCTCATATTAACAGTGCCAATAACGGTGCTACTTGGTAAAACCAATAAGTCATTTTTTGTGGCCTGTCTCGCTTGTCCGTAAGTATTGGCCAATAGGCCTGCAACTATAGGTGCTGCTTGAGCAGGTAAACCGAATTGTGCAACAAAAGCTGGAAAGGTTGGACTTGCATTTAAAGCACCAGCAATTTGAGGGGCGATGTTAATTAAATCTTCGTCATAAATAACCACGGCACTTGCTGCAGTTTGCGAGAAAACAATAACTCTAGATGGATCGATGGCCTCAAATATTTGATTTAAAGCGCCAAAAATAGTGTTCAACATCGGGATTTGTGGTCCGAAGGATGGATTAGCTGGGCTAAGTGGATTATATGGTACCGTTGTGAAATGTGGTAAGTTTGTAATATAAGGTACATTAGTAACCACACCTTTTGCTCCCTTAGAAGTCAATGCGCCAACTGACGCTTGAAATGCAGCTGCAAACACAGTGGGATCAGTGATATCGTTTCCACCGTAGGTGGCCGGATCCATATTACCTACTTGATAAACTCCGGTTCCACCAGAAGTCGCATAAGCTAAAACATCATTTCCTCCAACTTCAGAAAGTGTAAAAAATGTAGGGTTTTGTGCAAGCGCATCCGCAATAATTGTTGTATTTGCGCTGGACGCCATTCTAGCAAAATATGGATTTGCTTTTCCAACTGGAACTCCAGCCACATTTCCATAGCCAGGAGCTACAAAATGAAAGCTTTTCGCACCAGGAACTCCCAGGTTATTAAATGGTCCAGTGAGTATATTTGAGACTTCTGTTGTTGGCGTTGCCGCTAACAGTTGCGGTCCAGTACCATTGAAAAATAATCGTGGATTAGCAATTACGTTGCCGCTAAAAAGTAATCCACCAATATTATCTTTCTTTAAAGGTTGGGTAAAAGAGCCCCCACCAACAGTAGTGAACTGTTGGTTTAAAATATTTGGAAAGGAATTGGTTTGACTTGCAATGAATACGGCTCCGTCAGCATAACCTGCGGTAAAAGAAGCTCCTACAGCAACATATTTTGAAAAATTTGCTGAACCAGCGGTTAGCTCTGGTAATGCTTCGACATCTGGGGTGTGATCATACTCATCGTCACTACACGCTGTAAAAACAACTAAAAGAGCGGACAGCAGTAAATATTTTATATTTTTCATTGTATTTTTTGTTTTAGAAGTTGTTAATAGTCCAAGATACATAGTACATAGAACCAATAGAACCTGTACCAATCGCTGTAAAGTACTCTTCACCAAGAACGTTGGTCGCACCTACCTTAAAGATTGATTTCAAAGAAGGCACAGTTAAGTTCAGCTGTGCATCAAGTGTGTGGTATGCAGGGATGTGACCATCGCCAAATGTAGCTTGCCAGAAGTATTTGTCACTCCATCTCCATGCAGCGTTAAATCCGAAATTCTTAAACAAATCAGTGTTGCCAAAGTTAACTTTTGCTTTATGTAACGGAGTGTTGAAACTTGTTTTGAAATCAGGAAATGCTGCTTGATCGAAATCTTGTTTCGTGTAGGTATAGCTTCCTCCTAAATCAAAGTTTCCAAAAACTTTAGTTTCTAAGCCTATTGAGCCACCGTATGAGTTAACGTCTGCTTGGGAATTAGTATAGAGTGAATAGGCTTTATAGTCACCATTTGCAATAGCCATGATTGATAATCCACCGTCTCCAGCGGTGCCGTAGAAAGGTGCAATAACAACTTCACTAGAGATAAAATCTTTGTATTTGTTATAGTAAACACTCATGTCAAAAACAACTTTATTGACCTTTCCGCGATATCCGATTTCTGCTGAAGTAATTTTTTCAGGTTGAACAAGATCCGGATTTCCAACTTCTAAAAGTGCTGGATTACCTGTGGCTGCAAAAGCTTGAACTGAAGATGCCAAATAGGAATTGGTATACCCAGCTCCACCAGTTTGGGTGATGGTTGCAGGTTGTCCGAATCCTATTTGACCAGCAGTACTGATGGCATAAGTTCTAACATAGCGATCCAGGTTAGAAGGTGCAGATCCAACTAAAATTGCTCTACCAGCGTCTAAGCCAATGAATAAATCTTGAGTGGTTGGATTTCTAAATCCTGTTTGTACTGAAGCTCTGATGTTATGGCTTTGATTTACGGTCCAACCTGCAGAAAGTCTTGGAGACAAAAACCCTTCAAAAAACTCAGATTTGTCATAGCGTAAGGATCCTGTTAATTTTACTTTCATATCGCCACCAAGACTTAATTCCTTTTGTAATTGGGTATATGCGCCATATTCAGAATAATCGATCGGACCATCAAAGTCAGTATAAATAGTTCCGAATGAATTTAAATTGTATTGTCTGTAAGATCCACCAACTTGAATGTCGATAACATTCCATAAGTGTGAAAAATTGTAATTGGCATCCGCATGATAATATTTAGAGGCATCTCTAAATTGCGAACCTTGTGCTAAATCAGGATTGCCAATTACCGTATTAAAAGCCGATTTAAATTCTGGAGTACCTGGTATCAAACGTCCCGTCTCTGCAGTTTGTCTTGCTAAGGCATGAGCTTGAGCATCTGTAGCCCCGCCCAAAGTGGACTTTAAATAAGTGCCTGCATACTCTCCAAACCATGTGGCGTCTGGCTTCCATGTTCTGTTCACGTTAATTCCCGTAAAGACCATGTCGTAAGAATCTCCAGCTTTATCTGCTACAACGTATCCTCTTAAAAAGAAGTTGTTGTTTTTTAATTCGATTTTATGTTGTTGTTGGGTAAAACCATTGATGTTATAGCGGTTGGTACCTTGGTAAATGGTACTACCTGTACCTATTTTACCAACGTATTGGATTTCGAAATCATTGGCCCATGGGCGTAAGTAAAGTCCCCAGTCTGCTTTAATACTTTCTGCGTTATAATTTGTTAAATCGCGCTCTTCATAACCTGTTCTGCTCACAACTACAGAAGGAACTATTGCACTAGCACCGGCTGGAATAAGGCCCATTTTTTCTAATGTTTGTGCAACACCGTTAATATTAGTTGACACTTCATCACCATAGATATTATAGCCATCATAATCTAAACTTGCTCGTGTAGCTCCAGTTCCAGGTTTTCCACGGTAGTTGTTAGCGGTCCAGTCGGTTCCTTTTAACCAGCCGAAGTTAACTTTGGCTGCGAAGTAATCGCTGAATTTATAAGCCATTCTTAGTCCAGAATCTCGGTAGGTGTTATCTCCAGCAGCATCTTGGGATGTGAACCCCTGTTTGTGGTAACCACTAATACCTTGAAAGTCGAAAGGGTTTTTACTGCGCATAAAAAGAATACCGTTAAAGGCATTCGCACCGTATAATGCAGAAGCTGCACCCGGAAGGATTTCAACACTTAGGACGTCCGTTTCGTTCATCCCTACTAAGTTGCCAATTGGGAAGTTTAAAGCTGGTGCTGCGTTGTCCATACCATCTACCAATTGCATAAAACGCGTGTTGGCAAAGGTGGCAAAGCCTCTGGTGTTAATCGATTTGAAGGTTAAACTGTTCATGTTGACATCAACACCTTTTAAATTTTCCAATCCGTCGTAAAAACCGGCGGAAGCCGTGTTATTGATTTCTTTGAGACCAAACCTTTCAACAGTTACTGGCGATTCGAACACACGTTCTGGCGTTCTTGAGGCAGAAATAACTACTTCATCCAGAGACGTACCTTCGTTCAGTTTGAAATCAAGGGTTTGAGTTGTTGCGGTCACTTGCTTTGTTATAGTTTCAAAACCAACACTACTTACTTGAATAGAAAATGGTGGTTTTTGAGAAGCGTTTAAAATATAGTTTCCGTCAAAGTCGGTTACCGTCCCAGTTGATGTGCCTACAATAATCACATTGGCTCCTGGTAACGGTTGGCCAGTGGCATCTGTTACGTGTCCTTTTACTGTTGTTTGCGCATAAGTTAGAGCAACACTTAGCAGCATCATAATCTTAAGAATTGTTTTCATTTTAGGGAGTTAGTTGATTGTGGATACCAATATAAATAATAAAATGATACTTTGAATTATTTTTATACAAAATTATGCGTGCATAGTATTATTTGATAAACAATCGGCAATTATTTATAGAATTTATTAAATAAAAAAGGCTAAAAACTATAATTAGATAGTTTTTAGCCTTTTGTTAGACTCCATGTTTTCAGAACATAAATTCTGAAATGGTGGTTATTCTACAGTTACTGACTTCGCAAGATTTCGTGGTTGATCCACGTTTTTTCCTAGCATTACTGCAATATGATAAGATAATAATTGCAACGGAATGGTCGTCAATAAAGGGGATAGATTCTCCAAGGTTTCAGGAACTTCAATTACGTAATCGGCAAGCTCTCTCACGTGTTCGTCACCTTCGGTTACAATGGCGATAATTTTTCCTTTTCGCGCTTTAATCTCTTGAATGTTACTGACTATTTTATCGTAATGTCCTTTTTTAGTCGCCACAATTATGACTGGCATGTTTTCATCGATAAGCGCAATAGGGCCATGTTTCATTTCGGCAGCAGGATAGCCTTCGGCGTGAATGTACGAGATTTCCTTAAGTTTTAAAGCACCTTCTAAAGCTACAGGGAAGTTATAGCCTCTACCTAAATAAAGCATATTAGGTGAATCTTTATAAGTTCGAGCTATTTCTTGTATATGTTTATCTGCTTTTAAAGCAATTTTCACTTTTTCTGGGATAAGCTCCAATTCTTGTAACTGTCTGCGATAGTCCGTACTTGACATGGTGCCTTTGGCTCTTGCCAAACGCAATGCGATTAAGGTTAAGACTGTAATTTGAGTGGTAAATGCTTTAGTAGAAGCCACCCCAATTTCTGGGCCCGCATGTGTGTATGCGCCCGCTTGGGTTTCTCTTGCGATAGATGAACCGACAACATTACAGACTCCAAATACAAAAGCACCTTTCGATTTTGCTAATTTAATAGCGGCTAAAGTATCGGCAGTTTCACCTGATTGTGAAATGGAGATCACCACATCTTTTTCGGTAATGACTGGGTTTCGATATCTAAATTCTGAAGCATACTCTACTTCCACTGGGATTCTTGCCAGGTCTTCAAAAATGTACTCGGCTACTAATCCAGCATGCCATGAAGTGCCGCAGGCCACAATGATAATACGGTCGGCATTAAGAAAACGCTTCATGTTATCTTCAACACCTGCCATTTTTATGATGCCCTCATTCACTAACAATCGGCCCCTATAGGTATCTTTTATCGCTAAAGGTTGTTCGTAAATTTCCTTTAACATAAAGTGCTCATAGCCACCTTTTTCGATCTGTTCTAAATTGAGCTGTAATTTTTGAATGTAAGGATTAACTAAAGAGTCATCTTGGATTTTCCTGATTTTAATATCTTTATCCAATCTGATAATGGCCATTTCTTCATCTTCCAGATAGATGGCGTTTTCAGTATATTCAATGAATGGAGAAGCATCACTGGCAATAAAAAACTCGCCTTCGCCAATCCCAATAGCCAACGGACTACCTAATTTGGCTACAACAATTTCATTGGGTTTGGTTTTATCAAACACAGCGATCGCATAAGCGCCAACAACTTGGTTGAGGGCTATTTGAACTGCTTTTCCTAGTTGTATTTTTTCATTGATCATAACATCTTCAATCAGATTGATCAATACTTCCGTATCTGTATCTGATTGAAACGTATAGCCGCGCGTACTCAATTCTTTTTTTAAGGCGTCATAATTTTCAATGATCCCATTATGAATGATGGCCAAATTACCAGAATTGGAAAAATGTGGGTGGGAATTCACATCATTGGGAACACCATGTGTGGCCCAACGGGTGTGTCCGATCCCCAGTTTTCCGCTAGTTGACATTTCTTTTTCTAAACGCTCTTGCAAATCGGCAACCTTGCCTTTTGTTTTGCACATATTGAGGTCCTTGCCATCATACAAGGCAATACCGGCGCTGTCATAGCCACGGTATTCTAGGCGTTGTAATCCTTTTAAAACAATCGGGTAAGCCTCTCTATGACCTATGTATCCAACAATTCCACACATAATATTTAGTTGTTTGGTTCAGTATAAAATATCTCCAAATATAATTTTTTATTCTCATCATTTACCTTATTACCATATAAAACTGTTCCTTTTGGAGATAGTATGTCGCTAACAGGTAATGATTTAACTGGACTGTTGTTGGAGGATAGAATGGATTTTTGTGCTCTTGGTTTACCCTCATTAGTGACTTCTGTATTGACGTTTAACGAAACTGTTAAGCCCAGGCTTACGTTTGAGGAGTCTCTTAATAAAAGATTCTTGATATGTTCAGTAATTTTGATTTTGTATTTCACGCCTTCCGAATCCTTGACATCAGTTTGCCTTTGTAATTTACCAAGATGATTGATTCTAGAATTATTGGCGTCAACCATATCTGCAGAATCGAAATTATAATCGGCTAGAGGAATTTTGTTTTTTGTATCATAAATGTAGATTCTATCCGGTTCCTGACCTTGTGTAAACGCTTGATCTACCCAAAAAACCAAGTTGGCTTCATTGATCAATCTTTTGGCTTTTTTGAATTTGCCGTTTTCAGTTACCACAAAATCATTTTTGAATTTTTCAAATTCAGTAAGGGTACCTTCATCATTGTCAACGTCAGTGCCTCCAAAGAGATTAATGACTGCCATGGCGCCTTGTCCACCTTTAAGGTACAATTTTTCATCGCCTGTAATTGGATTGCCTTCCGGAATTGCCAGCGTAAAATCATTGTCAAAAAAGTTGATTTTATTATTTGAAAAATTCAAGCGATATGTGCCTTTGACACGTTCGTCGTCAGTCCCAGTTGAAGGTGAACTGTAATACAAGGTGATATTTGCATTGGTCGATCCTAAATCAAGGAGCATCATGTTGCCATCGTTACCGATAGCCTCAGCTTCAAAATAAATGCCTCTGAAGTAATTCTGAAAGTTGTTTGTATTGCTCAGTTCTGCGCTACCTCCTTTACTAATGATTTTATTGTTCCAGAAACTAGGATCCATTTTATATCGCATAGCAGGCGCTAACTGTGTACTATCTGCTCCGTGTTTAAGTTTGATCTCTTTGTTGCTTGGATTAAATTTGGTAACATTAAGTAATTCTGTACCGCGCAATGAAGCCAAGGGAATTTGACTTGAAGCCGATAAAGAACGGTCTGAATAATACTTTTGAGGTGTGTCAAATCCTGAACTTGGATCAAAGCTTCTCAGAAAATAGGTGTTCTCATAAAGTTTGAAGTTGATAGGGCCATTTCCGAAAATCGAGTCTAACTTATAAGTTGTTACACCTTTTTCAATGCCTTTAGAGGTGCTGAAATAAGGAATAGTCACGACTACAGAGTCCAATGTTGTTTCCGTAGGAAATTTTGGATCCATTACGGTTGGTGACAATTGGGTTACTAAATTTGCTGTGGTATTACCATAAACCAGGTCTTTATAAACACCAAATAAATTGGAAGGCAACCCATTCGTTTGAACTGGGCCAAGTTTTTTGGTATAGGCGATGACCTCATACTTGTTATCAGAAACACCAAAATTATTTTCTCCAGAAATATCTGAGTCAAGAGATATAAAATCTTTGTCACATGCAACGAACGCAGTCGTTAATATAACTAGAACAAATAGGTTTTTCAAGGCGGGTTTTTTGTTTCTCATTACGATCTTTAGATGGGTTTAAAAGGAAATAACACAGGTTTAGCTGGTTTTTAGTTCAGTATGGTGTTGTTATAGAATTCAGAATAGGGTTCGGCAAAATCTTCTGGCGAAAAATACTCCAGAAAAGGCTTTTTGGAAGCTTCAATATAGTCTTCCAGTTCTTTAGGGAGTTCAGCTGAACCTTTTATGATGGCGTCCGAATAGTCAATTGCGACCTTCATGATGTTAATGTAATTAGGGGTTTCTAGTACCTTAATAGCGGCTTCATCAATGTTGTCAAATTTCACTTTGTTGATCATATTCATGTCTAACGTTCCATCAAAGCTTTGATTGTATACAGAGGTCACAATTTTACTTTCAGCGAATAAAGGTTCGTTTTTGTAATACTCTTTGAGGTAGATAGGGAGCAACGAGGCCAACCATCCGTTAACATGAATGACATCTGGTGCCCAATTTAGTTTTTTTACGGTTTCAATAACGCCTTTGGCAAAAAATATGGCACGCTCATCGTTGTCTGGATAAAGATTTCCATCTTCATCCGTTAACGTCGCTTTTCTTTTAAAATATTCTTCGTTGTCAATAAAATAAACCTGAATTCTTTCCTTAGGGATTGAGGCTACTTTGATCACTAAAGGCATGTCCAGGTCATTGATGACTAGGTTGATGCCTGAAAGTCTTATTACTTCATGCAGTTGATGTCTACGTTCATTTATGTTTCCATATCTTGGCATGAATATTCGTATTTGTCCACCTTGTTTATTTACCATTCTTGGTGCTTCAAATGACATTGAAGAAATTTCAGTTTCAGGCAAATAAGGTACAACCTCGGAAGACACATACAATATTCTCTTATCTTTCATAAATTACGTATTTAAAAAATTAAAAATTAAAACACGCAAAAGTACGAAATTTTATGCAGATTGTTGGTAAAATCTTAAGTTTGCACCGAGTTAATTTTTTGTTATAGGATGATAATCTGCCATAAAAAAGAAGAGTTAAGACAGGCTCTAGACGGTCTGAGCGGCCAAAATCAAACCCTTGGTTTTGTGCCCACTATGGGTGCTTTGCATGCGGGACATTTGTCATTAATTAAGCAAGGTTTGCTGGAAAACACGAAAATGGTGGTCAGTATCTTTGTCAATCCGACCCAGTTTGACAACGTCTCCGATCTTGAGAAATATCCGAGAAGCTTGGAGAACGATTTGGAATTATTGAAAAAACTTTCCAATGATATCATCGTTTATGCCCCATCACCCGATGATATCTATGGCGATGACATAGCTTCCGAAAATTTTGATTTCGATGGTTTGGAACATCAAATGGAAGGGAAGTTTCGTAAAGGTCATTTTGATGGGGTCGGAACCATTGTGAAACGACTTTTCGAAATCGTAAAGCCCGATGTGGCTTACTTTGGAAAGAAGGATTTTCAGCAATTACGAATCATCGAAAAGATGGTAGAAAAGTATCATTTGCCGGTAAAAATTATTGGCTGTGAGATTTTCAGGGCTGACGACGGACTCGCGATGAGTTCCAGAAACGAACGTTTAACGGAAAGTCAGAGGGAAGCCGTGCCTTTTATATATAAAATATTAAAAACTGCCAAAGAGCGTTTTGGTACAGAAAGTGCTCATGAAGTCACGGAATGGGTTGTCAAACAGTTTGGTAAGCAGGATTTGTTTACCTTGGAATATTTTACCATTGCTGATGAAGCTACCTTGGAATCCGTGAAAAGAAAATCAAAATTAAAATCATACCGAGCGTTTATTGCCGTGTTTGTTGGAGACATCAGACTTATTGATAATATAGCGCTAAATTAATTACCTTTGCCATATGCAAATACAAGTTGTAAAATCGAAAATACACCGTGTCAAATGTACGGGAGCTGAACTTCATTATATTGGAAGTATTACCATTGACGAAGATTTAATGGATGCCGCCAATATGATTCAAGGCGAAAAAGTTCAAATTGTCAATAATGACAATGGTGAACGGTTGGATACTTATGTGATTCCTGGTCCTAGAAATTCTGGCGAAATAACACTTAACGGTGCTGCAGCAAGAAAAGTGGCCGTTGGCGATACGCTTATTTTAATCACCTATGCGTTTATGGATCTGGAAGAGGCCAGGACATTTAAACCTTCTTTGGTTTTTCCTGATGAAGCGACCAACTTACTCAAGTAGTATTGAACCCAAAGACTAAAAAAACACTGCGGATTGTCCTGCCGGTTTTATTGGCTGCTTTTTTTGGATGGTACACCTTTTCAAAATTACCCATTGATGAAATCATTCCTTATTTTAAAACGGCAAACTACGGTTGGATTGCTCTAGGAATGCTTTTTGGATTATTAAGTAATTTGTCAAGGGCCTATCGATGGAAATATCTGATTGTACCTATGGGGTATTCTTGGAGGTTTCCCAATAGTGTCATGGCCGTTTTTATTGGCTATTTGGCCAATTTTGGCATTCCAAGATCTGGAGAAGTATTA
Organism: Gelidibacter sp.; assembly: GCF_053579655.1. Taxonomy (NCBI): domain Bacteria; kingdom Pseudomonadati; phylum Bacteroidota; class Flavobacteriia; order Flavobacteriales; family Flavobacteriaceae; genus Gelidibacter; species Gelidibacter sp. The sequence continues at coordinate 53,922 of NZ_JBMDWE010000026.1, forward strand.
CGCGCAGCGGTTCTCACAAATTATCAGGGCGTGCCCTTTCAAAAGTCATTTGGTACTATAATTGCCGAACGGATGGCTGACTTAGTCATACTGCTGAGCATTGTTGCGGTGACGCTTTTAATCCAATTTGATTTTATTTTTGACCTTTTGGAGAAATCCTTTCAGCCAAAAAAGCTGATGCTTTTAGGGGTATTAGGTCTTGTTTTTTGCATTGTCATCTTTTTGTTCCTTAAAAAAAGTCAATCTAACATTGCTTTGAAAGTGAGGGATTTTGTTCGTGGATTATTGGAGGGGATTTTGAGTATCTTTAAGATGGAGCAGAAATGGGCCTTCATTTTTCATACCTTGTTTATTTGGCTGATGTATGTCCTGATGTTTTATGTAACCTCGTTGGCGGTCGATGATTTAAACGGGGTTTCCATTGGTGCCTTGTTAATCGCATTTATTGCAGGAAGCTTTACCGTTGCGGCTACTAATGGGGGTATTTTTGTATATCCATTGGCCATTGGTGCGGCTTTTTCTCTTTTTGCTATTCCAGAAAATCCAAGTATCGCTTTTGGATGGATTATTTGGTCTTCCCAAACCTTAATGATTATTATTATGGGAAGTCTTTCGTTCTTGTTTTTACCTATCTATAATAGCAAAACAAAGACAGTAATTAAAGCATGATGCTTTTTTAATCATTTAATAAGGCCGGTGAAAAAACCGAATAATTTTTTACCTTGCCGTAGCTAATATTAATTTTCCTACCACATGCAAAAGATTACCCTATTTCTATTGTTTCTCTTCAGTATCTTCATGGATGCACAGGTGATCTACCAGCCTATTGAATCATTAAAATTAGGAGAAACGAGAGACCTAAAGATCCAGTTGCCGAGAAATTATAATTCCGAAGATAAGTTTCAATATCCTTTGGTCATTGTTTTAGATGGGGATTATTTATTTGAACCATTTGCTGGCAATATTGATTATCAGGCTTATTGGGGGGAAATGCCGCAATGTGTTGTAGTGGGTATTAATCAAGGTAAAAGTCGCGAAAAAGACCTGTTTTACGACAAGGAAATCTTTTTTCCTGCTCATGAAGGTGCTTCCTTTTTTGAGTTTATTGGGATGGAATTGATTCCTTTTATTGAAAGTAAATACAATGTTTCCCAATTTAGAATTGTTGCTGGACACGATTTGAGTGCCAATTTCATTAACTATTATTTGTTTAAGGATAATCCCATCTTTAGGGCGTTCATTTTGCTAAGCCCAGATTTGGCTCCCGAAATGTCGGGAAGGGTTCAAGATCGGGTTACAGGCTTAAAAACAGATACCTTCTATTATATGGCCACGGCAGATAATGATATTGACAGTTTAAAAGGAAAAATTGTTGACCATAACGCACGATTGGGCATTATAAGCAATTCCAAAATGCATTATAGATTTGATGATTTTACGGATGCTGACCATTACTCATTGGTGGGCTTAGGCATTCCGAAGGCTTTAAATGAAATATTTTCTTTGTACAAACCCATCAACAAAAAGGAATATACGGATCAGGTTTTGACCTATCCGGAAGGTCCTTTTAAATATCTTCAAAAGAAGTATGCCGACATTAAGTTTTTCTACGGATTTGAGAAAAAGGTGGTCGAAAATGATATCAGAGCTGTCGCGGCTGCTGGGATGAAAAAAGATGATCGCGACGCACTGAGAGATTTGTCGAAATTAGCGCAAAAAGAATATCCAGAATCCATGATAAGTGCCTACTATACAGGAATGTATTGGGAAAACGAAAATAACGTCAAAAAGGCGTTGCACAGCTACCAATCTGGCTTGCTTTTAAAGGCTTCAGATTTTATTGACAAGGAGATGTTGTTAGATAAAATTTACAAGTTAAAACATCAAAAATAGCCAAATACTGCATTTCATCGAATAATTTATACAGATTAACTATAATTTGTATATATTTACCCTACCAAACTTAAACCTACCCATCGATGACAAAGGCCCTATTTTTTATATTCATCTTGCTGTGCAGTATTTCGATAAACGCACAAACAATTTATGAACAGTTCGAGTCCCGAAAGTTAAATTCCACCAGAGAATTGAAAATTAGGCTTCCTAAGGACTACGATGCGGATTCCAATTTAAAGTATCCCGTTATTTTGGTTTTTGATGCCGACTATTTGTTTGAGCCTGTTGTTGGGCAGGTTGCGTTTCAAACGTACTTTGATAAAATGCCAGAAGCCATTGTTGTAGGTGTTATTCAAGGTAAAGATCGGTTTTACGACAGCTATCATGATGAGATTTCAGGCGTGCCTATTGAATTTGGAGCACGATTTTATGAGTTTATCAGCACCGAATTAATCCCCCATATTGATCGCAAATATAAAACGAGTAAGTTTAAAGTTGCTGTTGGCCATGACCTTATGGCGAATTTCATGAACTCTTTCTTATTGAAAGATGATCCGTTGTTTAAGGCCTATGTTAATTTAAGTCCAGATTTTATAGGGAAAATGGATGATAATATCGCTCAACGATTGAAATGGTTAAAAGAAGATGTTTTTTATTATATGGCAACGAGTGAGGATGACCTTGCACCACTTCGAACTGGTATTCTTGAGGCCAACGAAAAATTAGGACAATTAAATAACAAAGCCTTGAAGTACTATTTTGATGACTTTAAAGGAGATTCTCATTATACGCTAGTGACTGGTGCTTTATCTCAAGCCTTGGATAAAATATTTGAGTTGTATAAACCTATTAGCGATAGAGAGTTTAAAAACGACATTCTTACGTACGACGGCACTTTAGACACTTATATTACTAAGCGTTACAAAAAGATTGACGATTTATTTGGAATCAACAAGCCGATTTCTGAAGATGAATTTGAAAAAATTATCAAAGCTGCCGAGCAACGCGGTGATGTCGCTTCTCTTGAAAAAATAGGGAAATTGGCCAACAAGCAAGATCCTACGACCTCTTATGGCACCTATTATATGGCGCTGCATGCTGAAAGAATAGGGAAAACCAAGCGTGCCAAAAAACTCTATGAATCTGCATTGGATTTAGAATCTACACCGCATATCAACAAAGATTTGATTCTTTTGAAAGTTGAAGGACTGACTACAATCGCCGTAGATGATAATGAAAGTGATATTGATGATTAACAAAGGATCAATTAGGATTTTTAATAAGAACTCTTACCAGAATTAGTTTTATTTTAGCTTAAACTTTGAAGGATGGCTAAATTAAAAACAACTTTTTTCTGTCAAAACTGTGGCAGTCAATATTCTAAATGGCAAGGACAATGTACGGCCTGTAAAGAATGGAATTCCATTGTTGAGGAAGTTATCCAAAAGGAAGAGAAGTCGAGTTGGAAAACGCCAACTTCCACGGTAAAGCGTGCTTCAAAACCTTTGCGTATTAATGAAATTGACGTTTCGCAAGAAGCGCGGATGAATACCGAAGATGAAGAGTTCAATCGCGTTCTTGGTGGTGGTATCGTTCCAGGCTCCTTGATTTTACTGGGCGGTGAGCCCGGTATCGGCAAGAGTACGCTTCTGCTTCAAATTTCATTAAAACTGCCTTATAAAACACTTTACGTTTCTGGTGAAGAAAGTCAGCAGCAAATCAAAATGCGCGCCGAGCGTATCAATCCGCGCAGCGCGAATTGTTATATCCTAACCGAAACAAAGACTCAGAACATCTTCAAGCAAATTGAGGCTTTGGAGCCCGATATCGTCGTTATTGATTCCATTCAAACCTTGCATAGCGATTATATCGAATCGTCCTCAGGAAGCATTTCACAAATCAAGGAATGCACGACCGAGCTAATCAAATTCGCGAAAGAAACCGCAACCCCAGTTATTTTAATCGGCCATATCACTAAAGATGGGAATATCGCCGGTCCAAAAATATTGGAGCATATGGTGGATACCGTATTGCAATTTGAAGGCGATCGCAATCATGTCTTCCGAATTTTAAGAGCACATAAAAACCGCTTTGGTTCTACCAATGAATTGGGTATTTACGAAATGCAGGGCTCAGGCTTGCGTGAAGTTTCCAATCCCTCCGAAATTTTGATTTCCAAAAAAGACGAAGAGCTATCGGGTAATGCCGTAGCATCGACCTTAGAAGGAATGCGTCCTTTAATGATTGAAGTACAAGCTTTGGTAAGTACGGCAGTTTATGGAACGCCGCAACGCTCGGCCACCGGATTTAATGCCAAGCGTTTGAACATGCTGTTGGCCGTTTTAGAAAAGCGTGCCGGATTTAGATTGGGGGCCAAAGACGTGTTTTTGAACATTACCGGCGGAATTTCAGTCG